>JANOCH010000687.1:0-15231 GCA_031412015.1 Chitinophagaceae bacterium | reverse complement strand
AGCAGTATTACCGATAACGTTGGTTGTAGCGCTACCGGAGACTTGCAAACATTAACGGTTACGCCTACACCTTGTGATCAACAGCGACAGGGTTTGACTACACAAAGTGCACCAACACAAAAACCAGTATTGGTTGAGGCTGGAAGCCAGGCTGAACTTTCATTCTCTAACGAGCTGCGTCAAAACTATCCCAATCCTTTTAATAATGAAACGATGATTTCCTTTAGCCTTGCTAAGGCGGCTAAAGTGAATCTATCCGTCTTTGATATGAACGGAAAGTTGGTGAAAGTATTGATAAGTGCTGGTAGAGAAGCCGGCACGTATACGATCCGATTTAACTCCGGATCGCTGGGCAAAGGTTTATATATTTATAGACTACAGGCTGGGAGCTATTCGGCCGCAAAGCGCATGATCATTCAATGATAACTTAGTTTTGATTTAATGGAAAGTGCCCCGAAAAAATCGGGGCACTTTTGTTTGAAATAATATGGAGATGATAATTACATTAATCTTTCATTGATAATAAACAATCATTTATTCTTTATTCTTCGGGTAATCGAAAAACCAAAACTCTTTTTCCGCTTCAGCAAAATCGCTCCACTGTTTTGCTTTTATCTTTACAGCAAAGATGCCACAGGTAGGTATGTTGTCCGTTTTTGTATTGGTAAGGGTGTTGGCAAAAGCGGTAATACCATCATTATGAGAAAAAACAGCAATGGTATCTAACTGGTTATCCGTTTTGCTGATCACTTCGGAAAAAGTAGAAGTACCGGCTAAGTACAAAGAATCAACAAAAATAATCCCGTCCTTACTTTCTTTAAATTGTTTAGCAAACAGCTCCGCGGTTTTACGGGCACGTTTCGCAGGGCTTGCAATAAAGGCATCAATTTCTATTTCTCTATCCAGTAAACGCTGCGCCATCATGGGAGCGTCGCTTTTTCCACGATCATTCAACGGACGATCAAAATCTTTGATAGAAAAATCATCCCAACTGCTTTTGGCATGGCGAACCAACAAGAGTGTCTTCATACTTTCAAAATTTTAGTTCCGGCAGTTCGAAAATCATATGAATGTCAGCACAATTTATCGATTCAATTGCGACAATTTAAAATTCATAGCTTCTATCATTCTTACCTTCCATATAATTGATAAAAGCCTTGTTCACTACTTTATTTCCACCGGGAGTGGGGTAGTTGCCTGTGAAATACCAATCACCTAAATTATTAGGACATGCTTTATGCAGGTCTTCTATGCTTTGAAAGATAACATCCACGGGAATATCCAAACCCGCAGGTGTAATAAGTTGTGCTATTTTAGCAGAGATCTCTTCCGCGGTAAATGGCTTGTACACCTGCTTCACTACATTCTCCGTATGTAATTGATTATTTCGCTGCAGATCTTTACATCTTTCAAACATTTTTTTCAAACAATCTTCCATACCTCTTTCCTTCATCAATACCACCGCAGCATTGAAAGCGATGAATTCACTCATACGGCTCATATCAATACCGTAACAATCGGGATAGCGTATTTGTGGTGAAGAAGAAACAACGATAATGCGTTTGGGTTTGAGGCGGGCCAGCATCCGGATAATGCTTTCTTTTAACGTGGTGCCTCTTACTATGGAATCGTCAATAACTACCAATGTATCCTGGTGAGGTCGTACGGTGCCATACGTAATATCATATACGTGCTGCACCATTTCATTACGGCCGCTATCTTCCGTAATAAAGGTTCGCATCTTTACATCTTTGATAGCGATCTTTTCAATCCTTATACGGCGGGTGATCATCTCCGTAAGTTTCGCTTCATCATATTCCTTACTCCAGGAAAGTATCCGCTCAATTTTTACTTTATTGAGATAGTCTTCCATTCCTTTTACCAAACCATAAAACGCTACTTCAGCGGTATTGGGAATAAATGAAAAAATAGTGTCGCGTGTATCGTGATCAATGGCATTAAGTACTTGTTCATGCAAATGATAACCTAATGCGGTTCTTTCTTTATATATTTTTTCGTCACTACCTCTTGAGAAATAAATTCTCTCAAAACTACAGGCCTTTCTTTCCTTTGGCTCCAGTATCTGAGCTATCTCATAACTGCCATCTTCGGTAACGATCAATGCCTGACCAGGCATCAATTCCTTTACTTCATTTTCTCCTACATTGAAAGTGGTGCGGATAGCAGCTCTTTCAGAAGCCGCTACGATCACTTCATCATCTATATAATAATAGGAAGGGCGAATGCCATGCGCATCGCGGAAAACAAAACCAGTACCATTACCTGTCAGACCTGCTACATGAAAACCACCATCAAAAAGAGAGACAGCCTTTTTTAATACTTCTTTTATATCATATCCTTCCGGGGCGGCTTCGTCCGCTTTGCACAAAAACATATGTACCACTTCGATCATAGCAGCCAGGTCACTAAAACGCATTTGATCTGATGGCTCTTTCCCGATCAGGGCGAAAAGCTCGTCGGTATTGACCAGGTTAAAATTACCGGCCATGGCCAGGTTTCGGGCGGGAATGGTATCGCGGTTGATGAAAGGATGACAATACTCCAATTTGTTTTTGCCCTGGGTACCGTAGCGCAGGTGACCCAGGAGTAATTCACCGAGGAAGCCAACATGGCCTTTCATTAAACCGGCGTGATTCCTTATGCCCGGATGGTATTTTTCCAGCTCTTCAATTTCATGGCTAACCCGCTGAAAAATATCCGCAATCGCCTGTTTCTCATTACTCCGCATCCGGTTCATGAAAGGGTAACCAGCTTCTACCTTCAATTTCACGGTGGCAATACCCGCGCCATCCTGGCCGCGGTTGTGCTGTTTTTCCATCAGCAGGTAGAGTTTGGTAATCCCCCATAATACGGAGCCGTACTGCTGCTGATAATACGAAAAGGGCTTTCTTAACCTGATGAATGCTAAACCGCATTCGTGTTTGATCGGGTCGCTCATGGGTGTGTTTACAGGAAGGCGCAAAGGTAAGGCGATTCAGAAAGACTACCGCAACAATTCATGATTGAATGAGGGTACGGGCAGATTATTGCCATTCTTTTAACGGTACCCTGACCTGGAGAAAACAGCCATTCCCCGGGCTGGTGATAACCTCGGCAGTTCCATCAAATAATTCGACCCGGTTGATAATATTGGTCAGGCCCAGGCCTTTTTTGATCAATTGCGGGTCGTACCCTTTTCCGTCATCAGCAATAAAAAGTTTCAGGTCGGAAGCATCTGCCTCCAGGGTGACGATAATATTACTTGCATTGGCATGGCGGATAATATTATTGACCTGTTCCTGTAAGATGCGAAACAACATCAGTTTCATAGCGTCAGGAATTTTGTCCTCGTTAAATGCATGGTGCTCGAATTTTATACTGAATGCATGCAAATTTTTTAGCAGGTCACAGAGGTCGCGAATGGATTCTACCAAGCCAATATCACGCAATTCAGGGGGAGCCAGCGACTGGGATAATCGGCGTATTTCATGGCTGATATACATGAGTCCCTTATGCGCCTGGTTTATCATGTCGAATAGCGGACCTTCTACTTTGTCCTTTGCTACTTCGAGGTAGATGCGGGTGGTAGTCAGATGCTGACTGATATTATCGTGCAACTCCCGGCTGATCTCGCTTCTTTCTCTTTCCTGGCCATCGATAGTAGCCTGCATCAATTGCTTTTGCTTTTGCAATTCCTGTTGTTTGAACTGTTGTGCAAGACTTCGCTGTTCAGTAATGTCTATAAAAGAACAAATAATATGCTTGATCGTTTGATCGGCCTCTAATACCGGTTGTGCGTTTATTTGCAGCCAGGTAAAACTGCCAGATTCATTTTTTTCTATTCCTACGATATGATCCCGGATAACTTTTTTTGTTTTTATGGCTTGTGCAAACGGGTATTCAGCCAGGGGCATAAGTTTTCCGTCTTCATAAATAAGCCTGACCGTGGGATTGAAAACACTTTTCCTAACGAGATCTTCTTCACTACTCACTTTGAATATATCAAGACAGGTCTGATTACAGAGAAGAATCTGTCCATCTGCATCACACAATACAATTCCCACATTCAGATGCTGGATAAGGTGAAAAAAGCGTTCCCTGCTTTCAATCAATGCGGCTTCAATGCTTCTGCGAAAAGTATCATCGCAAAAATAAATAAGCATTTTACCTACAACAGGGTTAGAAAGCAAGTTATGTCCACGCACCATGCACCACAACCATTCTCCTGATTTTTGAAGCAATCGTATCCCGATGAATTTTCTTTGCGGCTCTTGTTTTAGTTCATCTTCAAAAGCCGATCTGCACAATTGTATGTCATCCGGGTGAACATAATCAAAAGAATTATTACCCACCAGGTCTTCCGGCTCATATCCTAAAATATTAACCACGGATTCCGACGAAAAACTGATGGTCCCGACCTGATCCACTAACAAAATACCATCCAGTGAATCGGCGATCAACGCACGAAAGAACAATTCACTTTGCATGGCCTGCTCAGCTACTTTCTTCTTTTCCGTAAAATCTTCTGTGTATGGATCAGGCTTATCATTGTTCAACGCCATACCGGTCCAATGTAGTTGATGATCCTGGCTGACTTCGTCTTGTACCATAGAAACCTCCCAGTAAATAGCATACTTGTCATTACCGGTTACATGATGCAACAGCTCAATGGGAACAACTGATCTTTCCTCAACACATTTTCTTATCGCCTCGTGATAACCGGTTAAATATTCTGTTGAAATGCTGCCAGAAAAAATTTTCCCAAAAGATTGCTGTTCGCCGACATCAAACCTGTAATTAAAAAGATCATTCGACGACAAACAATGACCATTCAAATTCGTGATGAGGTAAAAAAATCGCGGTGATTGTTTTAAATGTACGGGTAGTTGGTTTGTAAAAATAGATGGGGTCATGTTAACTGAAAGTTTATCCATCAGTTAAATGGCAAACTTATTTACAGGCAAAATAAGTGTTTTTAATTATAGCGTACAAAAGCATACCTGTTGATTCAAATCACTACTTATAAATACAAAGACCGCCCCGATAATATAGAAGCGGTCTTTTAATAAAATATTTTTCTGCCAATTAAAATCCTTTTAAATCGCCGCTGGCATATTGCTGCATCTTTGGACATTCCTGTTTTGTCACAGCATCGATCATAATATAGTAAGTAGGCATTTTCGCTTTGATCCATTTATCCAACGCCTGTCCTTTCTTTTCTTCCAATGCAGCCTGTGATATTTTACTGTAATCATCTGCCAGGTTCATACGATGCGGCTCTGAGCGGGATTTTAAAAAAACTATCCTGACACCTTTCTTCCCTCCATCTCCGGTGAAAGGTGTTGGTTGTGAAAAATCTCCCACTTTCATTTTACCGATCATGGCTACCATTTCTTTATCCATCTGGTCAATGGTAACATAAGGAGAGCCGTCCCTGTTCAGTAAAAATGGACCTGCATATTTTGCGGACTCATCATCGCTGTATTTCGTAGCCGCTTCATTGAAGCTAAGATTTCCCGCAATAACTTTTGACCGTATGGTATCCAATCTGCCAATTGCCAGTTTAATTTCTGCATCCGTTACGGGTGGTGTTCTTAAAATTAGGCGAACATCAGCATCATCACCTCTTCTTTCCATCATTTGAATCAGGAAATAACCGAATTTTTCTGATTTAACAGGCGCGGATATTTCACCGTTTTTCAACCGGAAAGAGGCCGATAGAAAAGCAGGGTCCCATGTTTTCTCATTGCGGTTGATCTGGTATTTACCACCACGATCTTTACTACCCGGGTCTTCCGAATATCGTTGTGCCAATTGTTCAAAAGAAGCGACTTTGGTTTCGATCTGCCTTTTGTAGTTATTCATTTCCGCAACAATATATTGCTCCAGGTCCCGTGATGCTTTTGGAAAAAGTATTATCTGTCCAACTTCTAATTCAGATTCAAAAAAAGGAAGACTGTCTTTCGGAATGCGATCAAAAAAAGCTTTTACTTCCGTTGGCGTGATCCTTACGCTGCTAACTATCTTTTGCTGCATGGCAGATGCCAGCTTATTTTCTTTTACTGATTCCCTTGCATCATCTTTGATCTGGTAGATGGTTTTGCCTGCGTATTCTTCTAATTCCGTCTGCCCGCCTGTCTGGTTAATGAAATGCCGGATACGCTGATCCAATTCGGCTTCTACATCTTCATCCGATACCGGTAAAGAATCTTTCTCAGCCTGCAACATCAGTACTTTTGATATCAACGCCTGCTCCATTAATACACATTCGGCACCTTCAGGAACGGTACTCCCCTGGCGCCTGGCATCTTCAATCGAATTCTTGATATCTGAATGAAGGATGATCCTGTCGCCAACGACGGCAACGATCTTATCAGCCACTACTTTGACGGCTTGTCCCTGGGCCATTAATGCGCCCGTGCCTAGCAGGCAAAGGGCTGTTAGTGTATTTTTAATTGTAAGCATTTCTCAAAAATAGTTTTACGGGGCAAGCAGTTGAAAGCCCGAAGGGCTATTTAACAAAATTTTCGGCGGAAAGCACAAGAAATAAGGCACAGGGCATAGGAGACAAGGCACAAGAAAGGAAACCCTTGAACCTTGCGCCTTGACCCTTGTATTTTTACAATGTTCTTTTCACTTCTTCCTGTTCGTAAGCCTCCACTACATCTCCCACTTTAACATCAATATAATTTTTTATAGTCAGGCCACACTCCATACCCGAGACTACTTCTTTTACATCATCTTTGAAACGCTTCAGTGATCCCAACTCAGCACTGGCTCCTTCCGCAGTAGGATAGATAACTATACCATCACGGATCAGGCGGACCTTGGAGTCACGTTTCATCTTACCATCACGAACATAAGAACCCGCGACAACCGCCTTATCAAATTTAAATACCTCGCGTATTTCCACATTCGCCACGATCCTTTCCTGGATAGTAGGCTCCAACATACCTTCCATCGCACTCTTCACTTCTTCGATAGCATTGTAAATGATCGAATACATCTTGATCTCAATACCAGCGTTATCTGCCAGTCTTGCCGCCTGTTGTGAAGGACGTACATTGAACGCAATAACGATAGCATCGGATGCTTCAGCCAGCACGATATCGCTTTCATTGATCTGGCCCACTCCTTTGTGAATGACGCTTACCAATATCTCCTGCGTAGACAATTTCTGTAGTGAATCGCTCAATGCTTCAACTGAACCATCCACATCACCCTTGATGATAACTTTCAATTCCTTGAAATTGCCCAGCGCCAAACGTCGACCGATCTCATCCAGTGTAATGTGTTTCTTGGCTCTCATGCCCTGTTCCCTTAATATCTGCGCACGGCGATTCGCAATTTCTTTTGCCTCCGCCTCGTCTTCGTATACCTTGAATTTCTCACCTGCCTGCGGAGCGCCGTTCAATCCTAATATTACTGCAGGAGCTGAAGGTCCTGCTTCTTCCGCTTTCTTATTTCTCTCATTGAACATGGCTTTCACACGCCCAAAATACTGGCCACTCACTACCAGGTCGCCCGGGCTCAACGTACCGTTTTCTACCAGTAATGTAGCAACATAACCACGACCTTTATCCAAAGAAGCCTCGATAATCGTACCTGTCGCTTCACGGCTGGGATTAGCTTTCAGATCCAGTATTTCCGCTTCCAGCAGTATTTTTTCTAACAGCTTGTCAATATTCAGTCCACTCTTGGCGGCTATTTCCTGGTTTTGGAATTTACCACCCCATTCTTCTACCAGTATATTCATTTGTGAAAGCTGCTCGTATATCTTGGCGGGGTTTGCGCCGTCCTTATCAATTTTATTGACGGCAAATATCATAGGCACATTGGCCGCCTGTGCGTGGCTGATCGCCTCACGTGTTTGTGGCATCACCGCATCATCCGCCGCGATAACTATAACGGCAATATCTGTAACCTTGGCGCCCCTTGCACGCATGGCGGTAAACGCTTCGTGACCCGGTGTATCAAGGAAGGTGATCTCTTTTCCGTTTGGAAGCTGTACCTGGTAGGCGCCGATATGTTGGGTAATACCTCCTGCTTCACCTGCTACCACGTTGGCGCTACGTATATAGTCAAGCAACGATGTTTTACCATGGTCAACGTGACCCATGATAGTTACGATCGGTGAACGGAACTCCAGTTCATCTTCATCATCTTCATCATCTTCTTCCTCCATTTCCATTTGTTTTTCCATGTTGATGAACTCAACATCGAAACCAAATTCACTTGCCACCAGTTCTATTACTTCCGCATCCAGGCGCTGATTGATTGAGACCATGATGCCAAGGCTCATACACTTACTGATCACTTCCGCAAAACTTACATCCATCAGGTTAGCAAGTTCACTAACACTGATAAACTCCGTTACCTGCAGTTTGTTATCCTCTGCTGCTTCGCCCATCGCATCAGCCATACCCTGTCTTTTCTCACGACGAATTTTCGCTTTAAGACCTTTTCCTTTTCCACCACCGCCAGATAGTTTGGCCTGTGTTTCTCTTATTTTTTCCTGGATCGCTTTTTCATCGATCAGCTTATCTTCCCTGCGAATGATAGGTCTGCGTCCACCGGCACCTGTTCCTGCGCCAGTGCTGCCTGTTCTTCCACGCTGATCGCCGCCGCGATTAAAGTTGCCGCCGCCACCAGGTCCGCCGCCTTGTCTTCTATCCCCGCCACCCCTGTTCTGGGTTTGATCGGGTTTGACTTCTTTTTTCTCAATAAAAATGCGTTTCCGTTTACGCTTCTCGTCCTTTACCGGTCTGGTATCATTATCTACGGGCAGATCAATTTTGCCCATTATTCGCGGACCTTCTATTTTTTCGGCTTTAATATTTTCAATAACCGGCAGAATATCTTCTTCTATTACCGATTCTTCTTTTGCAACAACTTGTTTCTCTTCTGCTTTTTCTACACTTTTGTCCTGATCTGCTTTTTTCGTTTTTTTCTCTTCTTCGTTGCGGGTCGTTTTTTTGATGTCCTCCGATTTCTCTTCAACAGGTGGGAGCTCTGCTTCCTGGTCCGCTTTTTTCTTTATCGTTTTCTTCGGGCGGGTAGATGAGTCGATGGAAGAAAGATCGATCTTGGTAATAACCTTTGGTCCTGCAACCTCAGGAGCTTCTATTTTTGTTACTTCATCTTCCTTTGGCTCCGGTTGTTTAGCCACTACCGGTTTTACTTCTTCAACAACTACAGGTTCTTCTTTTTTAGGCGCTGTTTTTTTCTCTTCTTTTTTAAAGTGGATCTCTTCATCCTCTTTTTTCTTCTTTGCCTCCGCCAGTGATCCTTTGGGTAGATCGACCTGGTCGCTTTTCATTTTAGCCGCCTTATCGCCCTGAAATTCCAATTGCAAAGCACGATACATCGCTTCCGTCAGCTTGGACGTAGGTTTCAGTTCGTCTTTGGGAAATGATTTACCGATCAGGAAATCGATCAATGTATCCTGCCCGATATTGAACTCCTTAGCTGCCGCTAATAATCTTGGAAGTTTTATTTCTGCCATTCAGTTTTTTTATTTGTCAATTGTCAATGGTGAAATGTGAAAGTTGAGAATGTTGTATTGACTATTCACCATTCACTTTTTATTCTTTTTCAAATTCCGACTGCAATACCTTTCTTACTTCAGCGATCGTTTCTTTTTCAAGATCCGTTCTTCTTTCTAATTCTTCTGCGGTTAATTTCAATACGCTTCTTGCCGTATCACAACCCACTCTTTTCAACTCATCAATCACCCAGGTTTCTATTTCATCGCTGAATTCTTCCAGGTCAACATCAAACTCCCCGGTTTCTTCTTCAGAATCACGGTAAACATCTAATTCATAACCTGTCAACTCAGATGCCAGTTTAATGTTGACACCCCGACGGCCAATCGCCAATGAAACCTGGTCGGGTTTCAGGTAAACGCTTGCATGGCTTTTTTCCGCATTCAATTCCATGCTGGTTATTTTCGCTGGTGTCAATGCCCGTTGAATGAGCAATTGAATATTTCCGGTCCAGTTGATCACATCGATGTTTTCATTCTTCAATTCACGAACGATACCATGGATACGGCTACCTTTCATACCCACACAAGCACCTACCGGATCGATACGATCATCATAAGATTCAACAGCAACTTTAGCTCTTTCTCCCGGATCACGAACAATTTTTTTAATAACGATCAATCCGTCAAAGATCTCCGGTACCTCGATCTCCAATAATTTAGCCAGAAACTCAGGTGCGGTACGGGATAAAATAATAACAGGATTGTTATTTTTCATATCTACTTTTTTCACCACCGCGCGGATATTTTCTCCTTTTTTAAAATAATCCTGCGGTATCTGCTCACTCTTGGGTAATATCAATTCGTTTCCTTCTTCGTCCAGTAATAAGATCTCTTTTTTCCAAACCTGGTATACTTCAGCGCTGATGATCTCACCGACCCTGTCTCCATATTTTTGAGCCAATACATTTTTCTTCAGATCACTGATACGGCTGGCCAATGTTTGTTTAGCTGCCAGGATAGCCCGGCGGCCAAAATCATACAGGTCAATTTCCTGGAAAAGTTCTTCCCCCACTTCAAAGTCAGGTTCAATCTTGGTTGCTTCGGAATAAGGCACCTGTGATAATGGATCTTCTACCTGGCCATCTTCTACGATCATCCTGTGACGAATGATTTCCAAATCCCCTTTCTCCGCATTTACGATAACGTCAAAATTATCATCACTGCCAAATTTCTTGCGTAGCAGGGTTTTGAATACATCCTCCACCACCTTCATCATCGTAGGACGGTCAATATTTTCTGCATCCTTAAACTCCTGGAACGCTTCAATAAGATTGATACTTGCCATAGAACTCTGTTTTTAATAAGCTGTGAACTTTAGTTAGGGGTCCTGCCCCAAGGCTCACTGCTCATTGCTTTTTTAAAATTTAATTTGAACTTTTGTTGTTTTTATGCCTCGTCCCCAGCCCCTTCTCTGCCTCATCCGTCCCGATGTTATCGGGACACCTTCTCCCAAGGAGAAGGGAAGCGGAATAAATTATTTCATTCGAGAAGGGGAGTGAGACTCCGCGTATTTAAAATTTAATCTGTATCCGTGTTGCTTTTATGTCGGAAAATGGAATCGTGTGTTGCACCAATTCCTTTTTCTTTCCTTTTCCTTTTTCTTCCTCTAATACAATCTCGTCATCCGATACCGTCAATAATTTCCCTTCATTTTTGACGCCATCCACACGAAGCACTTCTATTGCCCGGCCAATGTTCTTCTGGTATTGACGTTTTAATTTCAACGGTTCATCTAAACCCGGCGAAGAAACTTCCAATGAAAAATCACCGCCCTGGAAAAAGCTGCTCTCTTCAAGATCCCTGTACAATTTGCGGTTGTATTGAATCAGCTTGTCTAAGCTCACTCCTTTGTCAGCATCGAGGAACACTTTTACATTATTGGTCGGTTTTATCCTGATCTCTACCAGGAAAACTTCCGGCTCGGATTCGATCAATGTTTTTACCTTTTGTTCCAGTCCCTGTATTTGTCCTTCTATGCTCATAGTGGATAAAAGAAGAAGGGAACGCCTCCGTTCCCTTCTTTCATTCTGTTTCCGTTGCAAAAATAAGGGAAATCAGATATTCTTTCCAAAACTTATCTGGCATGAACCGGCCAGGCAACAAAATCCCGGGCTTACCGGCTTTTCAATACCATTCGCCGCATTTTAACGTAACATCAAATCAACGATACGCCTGAATTTGTAGCTTTGTGCGGTTATGTTAAAGCTATTATTATACGCTCTGCTGGCCTGGTTTCTCTACAACCTGATCTTTAAATTTATTATACCGGTGTATAAAACAACCCGGCAAATGAAACAAAAGTTCAGGGAAATGCAGACCAATATGCAGGATCAGATGAACCAGCAGCAGGATTTTACAGCGAAACCCCAATCGGCAGAGAGGCCGGCTAGTAAAAAATCAAAGGAAGATTATATCGATTTTGAAGAGATCAAATAGGTAAGGTCAGGGTAAAAACTATCCCTTTTAGGAGTAGGGGGCAATTATTTTATTCCTTACTTTTGCCGTCCTGTAAGTTTTTTATCAGAAAGTTCTTTCTCATTGGACCCTTAGCTCTCCCGACAACTTTCGGGATGGTTAGAGCATCCCGATTATATCGGGTGGGTCGTAAGATCAGAAAAGTTCTTTTATTTAAAATATTGGACCCTTAGCTCAGCTGGTTAGAGCACCTGACTCATAATCAGGGGGTCGTAGGATCGTGCCCTACAGGGTCCACCAGTTAAAAGCATTTGCAATTTGGAATTGCAGGTGCTTTTTTTATTCCAGTTCTTTTGATTAGCTATAAATAAGAAATGATGACCGAAACTCAGGTCTTAACCTAACTTTAACCGAAAGAAAAATATATTTGCGCCTTAACATGATTTATGAAGAAAATCGCCCTGTTCGTTTTTAGTTGTCTCCTGATCAATTCTTTACTCGCTCAAGACACCACTTTTAAAAAGAAAAAAGAACCCATTAGCCTTGCCGGCCGCGCCAATGACCACTTTTTGATCCAGCTTGGCTATGCAGGTTGGGCGGGTAAACCCGACTCCATTGCTACCGCGGGGCTTTCCAAGAGCTTTAATGTTTACTTTATGTTTGACTTTCCGTTTAAGACTAATCCAAAATTGAGCATGGCATTTGGACCCGGTATTTCCTCCGATCATATCCTTTTTGATAAAACCTACATTGGTATCAAGGATCCGACACAAACCCTCAGGTTCACTGACCAATCCGACACCAACCACTTTAAAAAGACCAAACTGAATACTACCTACCTGGAAGCGCCAATTGAATTTCGTTACACCGCCAACCCGTTGAACAGCGATAAGAGTTTCAAGTTCGCAATAGGGGTAAAGGTGGGTACGATGATCAATGCACACACCCGCAATAAGGACCTGGAAAACAAAAGCGGCAATTCGCTTAATTCTTATACGATGAAAGAAACCAGCAAAAGGTTTTTTAATACTACCCGGCTGGTGGGCACTGCAAGGGTTGGACTGGGGCATTTTAGCTTATATGGTAGCTACCAGGTTACGACTTTGTTTAAGGAAGGCGTAGCGGCTGATATAAGGCCTTTTTCGATCGGGCTTACTATAAGCGGACTATAAACCCCCATCCCCTAAAGGGGTGTATAACTAACTATAATAGCGATTTACAGAAAAGTAAATCGCTTTTTATTTTTCAATAACCATTTAAGCATACTTGTATTTTTTAACTTTGCGATTCCCTTAACCTGAGGGAATTTTTACAGCATATGATCGAAAAGAAGAATATCATTGAAGCCGAAGAACCGGCCATACTGGTGGGTGTAGTGCAAAAGGACCAGACGGATCAACAAGTGCAGGAATACCTGGATGAATTAGCTTTTTTGGCTGAAACAGCCGGTGCTGTAACGGTTAAACGTTTTACGCAAAAGCTGCAACATCCCGATAGCCGCACCTTTGTCGGTAAAGGAAAACTGGAAGAAATCAAAAAATATGTACAGGGAAAAAATATCCGTATCGCGATATTTGATGACGAGCTCAGTGGTTCGCAGATCACCAATATTGAAAAGGAGCTTGATATAAAAGTGATCGACCGCTCCGATCTCATCCTTGATATTTTTGCGCGGCGAGCCAAAACTGCGCAAGCGAAAGCACAGGTAGAGTTGGCTCAATACCAATATATTTTACCAAGATTGAGAGGAATGTGGAAACACCTTGAACGTTTGGGTGGTGGTATTGGCACACGGGGACCCGGTGAAACGGAAATAGAAACTGACCGGCGTATTGTAAGGGATAAAATATCGCTGCTACGAAAACGCTTAGCTGAAATAGACAAGCAGGCTTTTACACAGCGAAAGGAACGTGGTGAATTTATCCGTGTGGCATTGGTCGGTTATACCAATGTAGGTAAGTCAACGATCATGAACCTGCTTAGCAAGAGAGATGTATTTGCAGAGAATAAATTATTCGCCACGCTAGACACCACTACCAGCAAAGTTGTTTTTGATACCACTCCTTTTTTATTAAGTGATACGGTGGGTTTTATCCGTAAACTGCCTCACCATTTAGTAGAAAGTTTTAAAAGCACCCTGGACGAAGTAAGGGAATCCGATATTCTATTGCACGTCGTAGATATCTCACATCCTAATTATGAAGAGCAAATAGGAGTCGTCAATAAAACATTGCAGGAACTAAAAGCATTTGAAAAACCTACGCTCACTATTTTTAATAAAATGGATCTTTACGAAAAAAGAACCTTTGATGAATGGCTGGAGGAAAGCACCAAAAAGGAAATACTGGAGGACCTGTATGAAAGATGGAACAATGAGACGAATGGCAACGCTGTTTTCCTGGCTGCTATTGAAAAAAGAAATCTCGATAAGCTCAGGGAAACGATATTGGAGAAGGTACGGGAAATATACAGGGTTCGTTATCCTTATAAAACGGAGTTTTTGTATTAGGCCCCCTAAATCCTCCGCCGCGGCGGAGATTTTAGGACATAGCTTGCCTAAATCATTCAAGAATTTCCAAAGCAACCACATTGATCTGTCTATGTTAATTGGTGGCAAATAAAATGGCTGAAAAGAAATATAGCTGGCATAAGATAGCTGATCATATCAATGAACTGGATTTTGCCACGAACCATATCGCCGTGGTAACGATCAAAGCAAAGAATATCTGCATCGGTAAATATAAAGAAGGAGTTTTTGCCTTTGCCTATAAATGTCCTCACGCCGGAGGAATCATGTCTGACGGTTATATTGATGCGCTTGGAAATGTAGTATGCCCGATTCACCGTTATAAATATGATATGAAGAACGGCCGTAATATCACGGGTGAGGGATATTACCTGAAAAACTGGCCGGTGGAATTAAGAGAAGATGGTGTGTATGTTGGGCTGGAAGAAAGCAGCAGTATCTGGGATATTTTCCGTTAAAAATTGATTGTGGATAGCTTGTTCAAAAGCCAAATTCCCCTATTTTTGCTGCCCCGAATTGAAAATCACCGGAAATGAATGATCCGATATTTGGAATTCATATTCCTGCTTAGCTCAGTTGGTTAGAGCATCTGACTGTTAATCAGAGGGTCGCTGGTTCAAGTCCAGCAGCAGGAGCTGACACACATAGTGAAGCTTGTAAATCGTTGATTTACGGGCTTTTTTTATTTCCTCGACCTCCATAAATAGCTACCAATGGGTGGTAAAAGGTCTCCAAAAAGGTC
>JANOCH010000686.1:0-7245 GCA_031412015.1 Chitinophagaceae bacterium | reverse complement strand
AAAATCCAGGGTATTAATTTATACTTAAGATCATATTTTTTATAGAGAACCAAAGGGCAGATAAGATTTCTGCCCTTTTGTTTTAAGTTAGCTTTTGAGATCAATTTGTTCTTAGCAAATGGTAACACTCTCGTTTTTTTTGCAAACAACGGATAGCGGGATGTTGGATTTGTTAAATAATTGGAGAGGGGTTCAATGGGTTAGTCATTAACAGAGATTTAATCAAAACGAATAAATTGCGTGGCGGTAACAATCTTTAAATGAAAAGAATTTTCTGTCTACCTATTATATTTTTTAGCGGTGTGGTTTGGTTTTGCAACTGCAATAGCAATGATGCGAATAAGATAGCCAGGACCAATATTGTGGAAGGAGATCGTCTTTCGAAAATTTATTGCGGCAATTGTCATCAATATCCCGGGCCTGAATTGCTTGATAAAGCTACCTGGGCAAATTATGTGTTGCCTAAGATGGGTGAATTAAATGGTTTTCGATACCTCGGCTTTGAGCATTACGTTGAAAATGGGATGCCGGAAGTTATGAAGCTGAATGAATGGAATAAGATCGTTCAGTACTATTCGAGTGAGGCTCCGGAATCGGTCAAAGGAGAGAAGCTGGCAGTAAAAAAGCTATTGAAGCAATTTAGTGATGAGGCGCCGGACCTGGGTATTAAGCATTCTGCTACAACCATGGTAAATGCAGTTACATCCAATAAGGGATTTTACTTTGGGGATGGGCTTACAGAGCAGGCATATATTGTGAATACGACCAAAGCTTTTATGGATTCGTTCAAAGTTCAAAAAGGTATTTCAAACCTGCATTTTACAGACACAGCTTTCCTTGTATTAACGATGGGTGTATTGCAACCTTCAGACGCAAAAGAAGGCAAACTTCTTTCAATAAATAAAAACAACAAAAATATAAAAATTCTTTTAGACAGTTTACAACGCCCCGTTCATGTTACCTACACAGACATTAATAAAGACAATCGTGAAGATATTATTATATGCGAATTTGGAAACCTTGGCGGCCAGTTGAGTTGGTTTGAAAATACAGGTGAAAGTAATTATGTAAAGCATATTTTGCGTCCATTACCCGGTGCGATAAAAACGGAGGTGTATGACTTCAACAAAGACGAGCTGCCGGACATAATGGCTATGATGGCCCAGGGAGATGAAGGTATTTTTATTTATTATAACCAGGGGAAAAATGTTTTTAAAGAGGAAAGAGTACTTCAGCTACCTCCA
The DNA here is from genome assembly GCA_031412015.1 of Chitinophagaceae bacterium. Classification (GTDB taxonomy): domain Bacteria; phylum Bacteroidota; class Bacteroidia; order Chitinophagales; family Chitinophagaceae; genus Terrimonas_B. The sequence goes on along the minus strand of JANOCH010000686.1, from coordinate 6,001 downwards.
TCTTATGGATCTAATTATTTTGAAATGATAGATTTTAATAACGATGGGCATCCGGATATTATGGCCACTAACGGTGACAACGGGGACTATCCGCCTGTGTTAAAAAAATATCATGGAATAAGAATTTATTTAAACGATGGAAATAATAGGTTTCAGAAGAAGCTCTTTTTACCGGTGAATGGCGTAGGAAAAGCCATTGCTAAAGATTTTGACGAAGATGGTGACATTGATATTGCTTCCATTTCTTTTTTCCCCGATTATAAAAACACACCGGAAGAAGGATTTATTTATTGGGAAAACAAAGGGGGATTTTCTTTTGACCCATTATCCTTTAAAAATGTTACCGCGGGAAGGTGGTTGACAATGGATGCAGGTGATATTGACGGGGATGAGGATATTGATATTGTCTTAGGAAATGCTAACTTTTTCATTGGTGCTGTACCCGATTCGCTAAAGAAGAAATGGGATCAGCATAGTTCCCCTGTACATATTTTAAGGAATACACTTCATTAAAATGCACGCCAGGTATTCTAAAAGGTAGAGCATTTGGTGCACCGAATCTTATATTATCCTTAATTTAGCCGCTCATTTACTGACCATGCTAATTCCTCTGATTAGCGGATATCATCGTCGGTAGCTATATTTAAAAGGGCTCAATCAAGATTAAAATGTCACTAAGAGAAAAATTCACCGGAACAGGTATCGCTATTGTTACTCCATTTCATGCAAACGGAACAATTGACTGGGAAAGCTTTAAGAAATTGATCGGTTTCTGGATTGCCGGAAAGGTGGAATACCTTGTAGTATTAGGAACTACCGGTGAAAGTGCGACCGTGCATGGGGATGATAAGCAACAGGTTTTTTCTTTTGTAAGCAAGGAAGTCGCAGGCCGTCTGCCATTGGTAGCAGGTATCGGTGGATACGACACGAAAGATGTGATTGATAACTTTAAAAAATTTGATCTCACCGGGTACGATGCTATTTTGTCCGTTTCGCCATACTATAACAAACCTAACCAGGAGGGGCTGTTTCAATATTACAAAGCACTAAGTGATAATTCGCCGCTTCCTGTTATAATGTATAACGTGCCGGGACGCACCGGGCAGAATGTAACAGCCGAAACGCAATTGCGCATAGCCCGGGAATGCAAAAATGTATTTGCCACTAAAGAGGCCAGTGGCAATTTTGACCAGGTCATGCAGATCATAAAATACAAACCGGCCGGGTTTATGGTGATTAGTGGCGACGATGGCATTACACTACCAATGATCGCATCGGGTGCTGAAGGTGTCACCTCTGTTGTGGCCAATGCATATCCTAAAGGATTTTCTGATATGGTTCGGTTGTGCCTTCAGGGAAAGTTCGCAGAGGCTCAACAGCTGCATTATCGATATACTGACGTTATTAACTCGATGTTTGCTGAAGGGAGCCCCAGTGGCGTAAAAGCATATCTTTCTGAAATGGGTCTTTGCCAGAATACCTTCCGCTCACCGGTTTGGCCGGTAAGTGCCACGCATCATGCAAAGATCAAAGAGCTGATGAAAGATAAGAGCCTTTGATACAAGGATATCATTTCCCCTTGCTGCGATGCCAGCGATGGGGCGAATATTTAATCTTTTCAGGCATCACGCTGATATGCGAAAGAAACTTCTTGCCATTGCAGGTTTATTGTTAACTATTGGCGCCATGGCACAAAACACCGTTCATTTGAAAATAAAATCATTACCTGTTTATCATCCTTCAGGCAGTGATATCTATGCTGTGGGATCGTTTAATGGATGGAACCCACAGGATACAAGTTATAAATTTAAACACGATAAAAATGGCAGTTACTCGCTGGACCTGAAATTGGAAAAAGGATCTTATGAATTTAAGATAACACGAGGTGGTTGGGATCATGTTGAATGTGGGAAGCATGGTGAAAGCATCAGTAATCGGGTTTTAAAAGTCGAAGAAAATACGACTATTGAATTGGCGATCGAAGAATGGGCTGATCGTTTTCCTGCTGTCTCCAAAAAAAGTACGGCCAGCAAAAACGTACAGATCATTGATACCGCCTTCTTAATTCCTCAACTCAAGCGGACACGTAAGGTATGGATATACCTTCCTGAAAATTATGCAACCGGCACTGAGCGATTCCCGGTTATATACATGCAGGATGGTCAAAATATATTTGATAATGCTACGGCTTATAGCGGTGAGTGGGGAGTAGATGAATACTTTGATTCACGGGAAAGTGAGGTAAAAAAATCCATTGTGGTAGCCATAGATAATGGGGGTACCAAAAGATTAAACGAATACTGCCCCTACAATTTTAAATTGGCCGGTGTGGCCGCCAGTTCAAAATCAAACAAAGGAGAAGGTAATGCGTATGTAGATTTTTTAGTGAAAACATTAAAGCCATACATCGATAAAAATTATCGCACGGAAAAAAGCAAGGAAAATACTTTTATTGCCGGTAGTTCGCTGGGTGGTTTGATCTCCCTATATGCAGTATTGAAATATCCCGCCGTATTTGGCGCTGTTGCTGTCTTTTCACCTGCTTTTTGGATAGCGCCGAAAATATTTGATGATATCAAAACAAAAGGGAAGAAGCTGTCTTCAAAGATTTATTTCTTTGCCGGCAAATTTGAAAGTGAAACGATCGTAACAGGTACACAGAAAGCTTATGATGAAATGAAGAAAATTTCGAAATCAACAATACAAATGGTGATTCGTGAAGAGGGGAGGCACAATGAGGAGACCTGGAGAAATGAATTTCCCTTATTTTATGAGTGGATAGTAAAATAAAAAATTCAATTGCCCGTTTCTGCAATAATGCTCTAATAATGAGGATTCCTAAAACTGTATTGCTGCTTATTCTTTTTCAAATCGGACACGAAACTTTGTTCGCCCAAAAAATAATTGATTCAATAAGAGTCTGTGAATACCCGGTAAGGGAAGGAATTATTTATCTAACTGAACAAGGAACCAAAATCCGTTGCGGAGAGCCGGGCGTCGCTATTTTAACCAACAGCGATTCGGTGTTTTGTGCTGGAAATGGACTTATTATCGGTATTCATACTTATGGTGACGGGTGTGCTATTATCATCAGGACAGAAAAAGACGATTATGTGTCCTTTAGCAATTTAAAAACATCTGGGTTATGCAGAGGGGACGTTGTTCAAAAAGGGACATTCCTGGGCTTTGCGGGAATTAGCGACGACGACCGATGCAGGCAGGTAAACGTAGTGATTCTACATAAAAAGGCCAAATACTTTTCTATTAAAAAATTAATCGAACGTATCCGTTCTAACGCTTCTTGTGAAGAGCCTAAAGGCTATATCCTGTAAGTTACTCCTTCAATCGCCAGCTCTGTATTAGGAAAAATCTCCTTTGTTTCTTTTTCAAATTCTTCCAGCGTATCGTACTTGCTGCTGAAGTGACCGATCAGTAATCTTTTATTGCCGGCTTTTTGTGCGATCATACCTGCTTGTCTTGTGGTGGAATGAAAACGCAGTTCAGCACGATCCCGAAAATTATCAAGATAAGTGGTTTCATGGTAGATCATGTCTACATCTTTGATATGAGATATCATGTCTTCATTGTATTTCGTGTCGGCACAAAAAGCATAAGATTTTCCTTTGGCCGCGGCTTCCGTCAACCATTCATTTTTGAGAACTTCACCAACGGTAGAAACAAAATCTTCACCAGCTTTCAGCCTTTCATAATAGTGCAGGGGTATATTATTTTCTTTTACTGCTTCAAGTATCAGCCGTCGGGGTTTCTTTTTTTCTGAAAAAACAAAACCATAGCATTCTATACGATGATTAGTGCGGAAACATTTTACGGAGAATTTTTCATTGTCCACCAAAATACCTTCGTTGCGTATAGTATGAAAATGAAGGTCGAAACAAAGCGAGGTATCGGCTACCTTGAGCTGTAATTCTATCAACTGTTGTAAAGGGGCGGGGCCTACGATATGCAGTTCCTGTTGGCGCCCTAAAAGGCTGAATGAATTGATAAGGCCGATCAATCCGAAATAATGGTCACCATGCAAATGGGAAATGAAAATATGGGATATCCGGCTCCGGCGGATCTTGTAGTTGATCATCTGTATCTGGGTCCCTTCTCCACAGTCGACGAGGAAATTGAAGCCATCCAGGGTCACGACCTGGCTGGTCGGATGGCGATCAAAAGCCGGTACGGCCGAGTTATTTCCAAGGATGGTGACTGCGAGCATAAGCTAAAATACGAACAATGCAGTTTGAAGCATGACTTTATAGATGCAAATTTATTTGATTTGGCTGCTTGACGATCAAGGGAATGGCTTTATATATGATAAACTTTTGGGGAGGGTGATTGATCAGCGAAAGATTCTCGCAGAATAGTTGCAGAAATGCCGGGTTGCGAACAGGTCGGTGATAATGTCCTTAGCTTAACACTGGATGAACCGCCTCGAAGATGCTATGAAATATCTCAGATAATACCAAAAATCACTAACCATCCTCCCCACCCAGCAACTCTCTTTCAACCTCCTCCATTTGGACGATGTCCCAAGCTTCGCTTTCGGAAGGGGTAACATTCATAAGCTCCAAAAGTTCGTTTTTGTCAAGAAAATCTTCCACCGGCTTTTGCAGTTCGCAAATCACAAAAGATGCATTACTTTCATAGAAGTTTTGCTGGATAAACACCAGCTTTTCAGCCGCAGCTATATCGACGTTTTGTATGTCTTTTAAAATGAGCACAACGTTTTTGACGTCATTTTGCAGGTAAGGAAGCAAACTTGCCCCCAGTTCTTCTGTCATAGTAGCAGAAAGCGAGTTCCCAGGCAGCGTGATGGCATGAAATCTTTCTTTGGTATCTATTTTGACTTTCATACAACTTAGTTTATCAACAATCCGTTTATAAGTACGGAGAATAGGATACCAAATATATTTGTTAATATTGTAACACAACTAATTATCTAATATGGATAATAATTTTTCAGCCCAGGTAAAAGAAATCATTTCGTTTAGCAGAGAAGAAGCCTTGCGATTGGGAAATGATTTTATAGGTACCGAACATCTTCTTCTCGGACTGATCCGGGAGGGCGATAACACAGCCGTCCGCATTTTAAAAAGCTTTAACGTTGATCTATACGAACTGAGAAAAGAAATTGAACTCGCCGTAAAAGATAAAACGGGTAAGAATATCGCCAATATCAACAGTCTGCCGCTGACCAAACAAGCGGAGAAAGTGATACGTGTAACGGTACTCGAAGCAAAAGCGTTAAAAAGTACGACGGTGGAAACAGAACACCTGATGCTCTCCATTTTAAAGAATAAAGAAAACATTGCAACTCAAATCTTAAATCAATTCGACGTGGACTACGATCTTTTTCGCCAGGAATTAGGCATAGTAAAATCAAGTGACCCCCGTGCAGAATTTACCGATGAGAACGATGACGACTTTGAAGATGAAAAGAAATATTCTCAGCAAAAGGGTTCTAAGCAGGGAAGTACAGTAAAAAGTAAAACTCCTGTCCTGGATAATTTTGGACGGGATATTACCAAATTGGCAGAGTCAGGTTCTCTTGACCCGATCGTCGGACGTGAAACTGAAATAGAGAGGGTGTCGCAGATACTCTCCCGCCGTAAAAAGAATAACCCTATTCTGATAGGTGAACCCGGTGTAGGTAAAACGGCTATCGTAGAAGGATTGGCATTGCGCATCGTTCAGCGTAAAGTATCCAGGGTGTTATTTGATAAAAGAGTGATATCACTTGACCTGGCTGCCCTGGTAGCTGGTACAAAATACCGTGGCCAGTTTGAAGAAAGAATGAAGGCCATCATGAATGAGCTGGAGAAGAATCGTGATGTGATCCTGTTCATTGATGAGCTGCATACAATTGTAGGAGCCGGTGGCGCCAGCGGCTCCTTGGATGCCAGTAATATATTCAAACCTGCACTGGCAAGAGGAGAACTCCAATGTATTGGTGCATCAACGCTTGATGAATACAGGATGTATATTGAGAAAGACG
>JANOCH010000685.1:0-4110 GCA_031412015.1 Chitinophagaceae bacterium | reverse complement strand
TTTCTTTAGTTTCAGTATTCCTGTATACCTTAATATTGGTTGTTTTCAATACCCTGTCCTGCATTACCTTACTGGCCCGCATCTGTTCTTTACGAATGAACATATGAACGGTGGTACATAATTTAGAAAGATATAATGCTTCTTCGGCAGCTGTATCGCCGGCTCCCACTATGGCCACTTCTTTTCCGCGAAAGAAGAATCCGTCGCATACCGCACAGGCACTCACCCCATATCCATTCAATCTTTGTTCGCTTTCCAAACCCAGCCATTTGGCTGATGCGCCTGTCGAAATGATAACACTATCCGCTTCAATCCATTTCTCTTCGTCTATTTCTACTTTTAACGGTTGTGATGAAAAATCAACTTTGGTCGCCAATCCGTAACGAATATCAGTACCCATCCGTTTAGCCTGTTTTTCAAAATCTACCATCATGTCAGGTCCCTGTACACCATCGGCGTAGCCGGGGTAGTTTTCCACTTCCGTTGTAATGGTTAATTGCCCGCCCGGTTGAATACCCTGGTATAAAACGGGTTTCAGGTTAGCCCTTGATGCATAAATAGCCGCTGTGTATCCCGCGGGTCCGCTACCGATAATTAGTACGCTTACTTTTTCTATTGTTCCGTCTGCCATAAATTTCGATTGATCCCTATAAAAACAATAACTGCAAAAGAAAGTTTATTTAAGCAAAATGCCAAAAAACAGAAACTCCTTTACCCCAACGGGTATCTGAGGTTAAATAAACTTAGCTAAGTGACAACACCTGCAAGTTATAAATACAAATACTTTGGAAACGTAACAAATGTTACAAATTCATAAATACATTAACACAGGTAACAATCGCGCAACACTATCAGTAGAAGTTCATGCAAAGTCACCTTTAGAATAAGGCGTTTTATCCTATTCCCTGATCGATAATGCGCTTATCGATCTCTTCCTCTTTTTTATGTTCTTCCTGTAAACGTCTTAATTTTTTACCATAGGATATTTTAGTGATCAATGCAAACAACACGGGTACTACAAAGATCGCCAGCGTTGTCGCAGCGATCATGCCGCCAAATACCGTCCAGCCAATCGTCCTGCGGCTTTCGGCAGCAGCTCCACTGGCGAAGGCCAATGGCAATACGCCCAGGATAAATGCAAGTGATGTCATCACGATGGGACGTAAACGCAGCTGAACAGCCTGTAATGTCGCATGAATAATATCAACTCCTTTGTCCACTCGTTCCTTCGCAAATTCAACGATCAATATAGCATTCTTGGCAGCAAGTCCGATAAGGGTGATCAATCCAATTTGCGCATAGATATTGTTACTGAGGCTTGGAATAAATGTCAATGTCAATATGGAACCAAAGGCACCGATAGGTACGGCGAATAATACTGAGAAAGGAACTGACCAGCTTTCATACAGTGCAGCTAAGAACAGGAACACGAATACCAGCGAAACAATAAAGACCGTCGATTGCTGGTTGCCTGCTTTAATTTCTTCGCGGCTCATTCCTGAAAATTCATAGCCATATCCCGCAGGCAACGTTTTGGCCACTTCCTTCAATGCTTCTATGGCCTCGCCGCTACTGACTCCCGGCCTGGGGGACCCATTAATTTCTACCGAACGATAAACATTATAATGCGAAATAACAGAAGGTGATTCTATTACTTTTGTAGTGATCAAAGAACCTAATGGTACCATATTGCCCTGGCTATTGCGTACATAGTATTTCTCAATATTGGCCAGTGAACTTCGATAGGAACTATCCGCCTGTGACATAACCCGGAAATTCCTGCCATAGATATTAAAATCGTTGACGTAGCTACTACCCAAGAAATTAGATAGTGTGCTATAAACGTCGGATACTAAAACGCCTAATTTTTTTGCCTGCTCTTTGTCAACATCCACCTGGTAGCTGGGAGTTCTGGCGTTGAAAAAAGTAAAGGCCGCACCTATTTCAGGCCGCTGGTTGAGCTTAGCAAGGAAGTCACGTGCTACCGCTTCAAACTTTTGAATATCGTCTGTGGTTCCGGTTTGCTGCAACTGAAAAGTGAATCCCGACGTAGCACCTAAACCGGGAATGGCTGGCGGAGCGATAGGTAATATCCTTGCTTCTTTTATATCGGCTGTAACTGCTCTTATTTTAGCAATCACCGCCTGTACATGATGATCCTTACCTTTTCTGTCATCCCATGTCTTAAGATTGACAAACATGGTTCCCACATTTGCCTTGTTGGAAAAGGTTACAATGTTCAACCCAGCCAATCCTCCCACTACTTTTATCTCCGGTAGATTTTGCACCCGCGCCATGATCTCTTTCAACATGGCAATACTGCGGGTTGTAGAAGTTGCTTCCGGCATCTCATAGGTAACAAACATACGTCCCTCATCTTCTGTCGGAATAAAACCGGTAGGCTTGTTTTTAAACAAGAAAAACAACCCTACAAAAAGAACTACCAGCATTACCAAAACATACGGCGTCCTTCGGATCCAGCTTCCAACTCCTTTAGTATATCCAAATGTCAGTTTGTTAAATCCCATGTTGAACAACGCAAAGAATTTCTCCAATAAATTCTTCTTCGCGTTTTTATCTTTAGAAGGTTTTAGCAAAATGCTACATAACGCAGGTGTCAGTGATAAGGCAACAAAAGCGGAAATGATAACCGATACGGCGATGGTAATAGCGAATTGCTGGTAAAGCCTTCCAACGATACCAGGTATAAAGCCTACCGGCACGAATACGGCCGCCAGGATCAGGGCAATGGCGATCACGGGCGCCGATATATCTTTCATCGCTTTGCGGGTAGCATCCAATGGCGACATCTTCTCATGATCGATATTGTGCTGCACTGCCTCCACTACTACAATGGCATCATCCACTACTATTCCGATAGCTAATACAAAGGCAAACAACGTTAATGTATTAATGGTAAACCCAAGCGGGCCAAATAAAATAAACGTGCCGATCAGCGAAACAGGAATAGCTAATAAGGGTATCAATGTCGCCCGCCAGTTCTGCAGGAACAAAAAAACCACCAGCACCACCAGTATCAATGCTTCCACCAACGTACTCACTACTTCATTAATGGAAACCTGAACTACCGTGGCTGTTTCAAGAGGAACCAGGTAATCAACATCTTTCGGAAAATTCTTGCGCATCTCTTCCAGCGCATTGTTAATACCATTATAGGTATCCAACGCATTGGCGCCGGGTGCCTGGTAAACCAATACAAATGCTGCCGGTTTTCCATTAACAAAAGCATTAGCGGTATAGTCAAATTTACCTAACTCTACTCTTGCGATATCCTTTAGATACACGATACTTCCATCTGCAGGCCGTGTACGTACTATAATGTTTTCAAATTGCTCTTTGGTATTGATGCGGCTATTGGTCAACACACTGTATTCGAAAGTTTGAGTACCCGGTTGCGGATTACCACCTACCGTACCGGCAGCGCTTTGCAGATTTTGTTCCTGCAATGCAGCATTAACTTCACCGGGAGTGATACCTAAGGCGGCTAACTTTTCCGGGTTATACCAGATACGCATACTGAAATCATCCGCCCGGGAAAAAATATCACCCACTCCTTTCACTCTCAGCAATGCATCCTTTACATACAGGTTCACATAATTACCAATGAAGGTGGCATCATGGGTCCCATTGGGAGAGTAAAAAGCCAATGCCATCATGATACTGGGATTACGTTTGCGAACAGTCAATCCCAAACGTTTTACAGCATCAGGCAATGATGGTTCCGCCACACTCACCCTGTTTTGTACATCCAGTGTAGCGATATTAATATCGGTGCCTACTTCAAAGTTGACGGTAATACTGCTTTGCCCGCTGCTGGTACTGTTGCTGGTCATGTAGGTCATACCGGGCGTACCATTCACCTGCGTCTCAATAGCAGTCGTTGTGGTCTGCTCCACGGTTTGTGCATCCGCGCCGGTAAAAATGCCCGATATCGAAACAGTGGGCGGAGAAATTTCCGGGTATTGGGCAACAGGAAGAGTGGTTAATGAAATAAGTCCTACCAGTACCAGTACAATTGAGATCACAATGGCTGTAACCGGTCTTTTAATAAAAGTTTCTGCGATCATGTTGGTGAATGGTGAATGGTGA
>JANOCH010000684.1:0-2242 GCA_031412015.1 Chitinophagaceae bacterium | reverse complement strand
GTTCTCTCCGGTACCGCTCATCAGTTGCAAGTAGTCAATGATGACCATACCTATATTATGCTTATTTTTCAATCTCCGGCATTTGGCCCGTAACTCAAAAATGTTCAATGCCGGCGTATCATCAATAAATAAAGGGGCCTGTGATAACCTTTGTATACCTCTTGCATACAATTGTTTCATTTCGTGCTCTTCCATTTTACCACGGGCAATTTTTTCGAGCCATATCTCGCTTTCGGCGGAAAGGATACGCTGCACCAACTGGCCAGCGCTCATTTCTAAAGAGAACAAAGCGACAGGAGTAGGTTTGGTGGGATGCATGACAGCATTACGGGCAAGGTTGAGCGCAAACGCCGTTTTACCAACCGCAGGACGTGCAGCCAGGATAATAAGATCCGTATTCTGCCATCCATACGTTACCCGGTCCAACCCGGAAAAACCACTGGGTACACCCGTTACATCTTCGTTACGCTGGCGCAGGTCTTCAATACGCTTGATCGTATTGACCAATACTGTATCAATGGAATTATAATCTTTGCGAAGGTGATTATTGGTGATCTCGAAGAGTTTGGTTTCAGCATCATCCAGCAACTCGAATACATCGGTTGAATCCTCGTACGCATCACCGATGATCTCTCCACTGATCCGGATCAACTCCCGCTGAATGAATTTTTGCAAGACAATCCTTGCATGTGCTCCAATATGTGCTGATGATACGACGGTATTGGTCAGCTTGGTAACATAATAAGGGCCTCCTACCATTTCCAGTTCTTCCCGGCTTCTCAATTCCTCGGCTACCGTCAATATATCTATGGGCTGACTTTTATTAGCCAGGTTTTGCATAGCGCTGAAGATCCGCTGATGCGCCTCTACATAAAAACATTCGGGCTTTAAAATTTCTACCACGGTATCAAAGGCTGTTTTTTCCAGCATGATGGCTCCCAGTACAGCTTCCTCCAGGTCTTTCGCCTGGGGCGGCACTTTGCCATATACCATGGTACCAAGGTCGAGGGAGGATCTTCTTTTCTGTTTCCTGTCTTTGTTTAAGTTCGTCAAGTCCATCGTTCCGTAATAGCGATAAAGGGTTAAACCATTGATTGTGCACCAATGACCTTAGGAGAAATGAGCCAGCCTTATATGATGAAAAAGTTACTTTTCCGTTATCCGAATGTTTCCTTCCGTCAGTCAGAGGGCGAATATATAATTGTATAATCAATCAAAAATCATTTCCAAAAACTTTTTCTTTCTGCACTAATTTTTCACCATGAAAGGCCGGTTATCCACATAGAAGGTTGGCTGACGATCCTAAGCTTCACCTAACAATTTAACGAAAAAATTTAGTGCGGGAAGTTAAAAGATTAGCACAGGGGTGGAGAAAAAATAACCATAAGCATGAATCCAAAATGATAGATAATAATCCAATACCTCATCACCAGCGACAATCGTTTTTCCCGGAGCCGGTTAAAGTTCTATTATTGAGTCCGGTAAAAACTTACGGGGGAAAAAATGTTATTTTTTGTGTTATGCTCCGCGACCGGGACTATAAACGATGATGGATAAAAAATTCGAATCTGCCGATATATTTAAAAGTGTTTTCAACGAAAAAAATCACTGCTTCTTGCATAGCAATCCCAAGAGACTTAAACGTGTTATATTTGCTGCCTCTATAAGCCAGGGTAATATGTCTGGCATTTAAACAAGATATATGACGATCTCTTATAAATGGCTGAGTGAATATTTACCGGTAACAGTAGATCCTGAAAGATTAAGCCGCATTCTTACTTCCATAGGCCTGGAGGTGGAGAGCATGACAAAATATGAAGAAGCCAAAGGTGGTCTGAAAGGATTACTGATAGGTGAAGTATTGAGTACCGAAAAACATCCTAATGCCGACAAGCTCACGTTGACAAAAGTGAGTATTGGTAATGGCGAACCCCTGCAAATAGTTTGCGGCGCCCCCAATGTTGCGGCAGGTCAAAAAGTGGTCGTAGCCCCGGTAGGTACTACCATTTATCCTACTGCAGGTGATCCGCTAACCATGAAAGTGGCCAAGATCCGCAGCGTGGAAAGTTATGGTATGATCTGCGCCGAAGACGAAATTGGTTTAGGCACATCACATGCGGGTATTCTTGTCTTGCCATCGGAGGCTAAAGTAGGTACAACGGCGGTTGAATATTTCCAACCCTACGATGACTGGATCTACGAAATTGGTCTCACCCCCAACCGCATGGATGCTATGAGCCAT
>JANOCH010000683.1:0-2611 GCA_031412015.1 Chitinophagaceae bacterium | reverse complement strand
GGCTTAATAATCCACGGGCAGCAATTTCATGTAGCTGTCCAGTTCTATGTGATCTGGTTTTTGAAACACCAGGTCCATGTTTCTCAGTTTTAATATACGGGAAACTTTGAAGTCGCGGTAATCTTTGCGGTTATGACACCAGGCTATCAGGTGCCAGCTAAATGCGTAAAAGATGAGCCCGATTGGTTCCACCTTGCGCTTACTTACTTCCTCGTTGTTGTTCTTATAATCTATTTCCACGATCATTCTGGCTGAAATAGCACCCTGGAGCAAGGACAAATATTCAAAATCATAGCGGAAGCGGTCAGGTACCTGCAGTTTTATATTACTGGAAAGCGCATCGATCTTATCTTTTTGCGAACCTCTTAATACCGCTTTTATTTTATTTAGCCCATTGGTGTAATGCGTTTGAATGGATTTGTCGGCAAACCCGGAGACGATAGCCTCCATCAACAAAAAAGCATTCGCTTCCTCCGTGCTGAAAGCGACCGGCGGCAGGAAATAACCTTGTACTACGAAGTATCCTTTCTGCTGTTCAAAGCTGATGGGTATACCGGACTCACCCAGTGCTTTTATATCCCTGTACACGGTGCGGACGCTTATTTTAAATTTGTCCGCTATCTTTTCCGCCGGTACGAATTTTTTTGATTGCAATAAAGTAAGTATTCCAAACAGTCGGTCAATACGATTCATGATAATAATGTTCTGAAAACGGCTGGTAAAGCTAAATGCGTTGCAAGTTTGCCGAAAGATACGAAATGGCCAAAATTAAAGCGATTACCGTTGCCTGACCAGGCAATAGCGGGCAAGGCCGTATAATGAGTTCGCCGGCAGTTGTGAATATAAAAATTTTGTCATATGCGAACATCCGGTGTATTTACCAGGTATCAAGATAGGTCCAGGCACACTGAAATCGCTTTGTGATCAAATCAGTAGACTAATTAGTGTTTTTAAGTACTTGCAATTAGTTAGTCAATCAATCTTGATTACGATCAAGAAATTGGGATGGCGCTTATTAAAAGGTTTAATTGAATGTGAATAAAAACTATGGTATTTATAAAATAACGGGTATATAACCACTGTATTTCTACCTTTTTTAAAAGGTTTCTGAAACATACCTTTATCCCATAAAAAATCGTACTCCAATGAAAACACAATTCTCTTCATTCGCCATTTCTGCATTGATCTTATCCGCAACGACTTTTTCTGCTCCGGTGATTTCGCCTGGAGTAAAAGAAGTCCCCACGGTTGAACAATCGCAGGCCACTGACTTTGCTTTTTTCAGAACACATCGCCAGGGCAAGGGCATTACTGCTGTCTGGGGAGTTACATCCAGCACAGAAGTCGTGAGTTTTTCTGTTATGAAAACATATGAAGATCCTTATGATATGTATTCAGAATGGGAAGAAGTTTCTTCGACGGGTTGCAATGGCTCAAGGTCGTACAAATGTACCGACATGAATGTATCGCCAGGACTTATCAACTACAAGGTAGTCGCCTTGCTTAATGATGGCAGTACAATTGAATCAGCGCTGTCAACGGTTCAAATTGTACGTCGTTAAATTTTAAAGAAGAAATAGCTGCGAAAAGCAAAGCCCGTTCGCAGTTATTTCTTTAAGTAGAAAAACCGTGACAGAGTATAAAAATCCGATGCGTATGAAAACATATCTACTTTTTCTTTCTATCATTCTGCTGAAAAGTTTATTTACTTACGCCCAAATCACATCCCCGGTCATAAAAGCGAGGTTTGGTGTGGATGGAGATCTCCGCGCCAATTATACAAACGGAGCAGTTCAGACCGGTAATGATGACTGGTATAACTTTAATGCGGCGGATACTTCAGGTAAAGGGGTAATAGATACCACCGGTGCAGCCGCCATTCTTGCAGGTTATCGTACCGATGTTTCGCCCTGGCCTAAAAGATCAGCGTCGTTTTATCGCACGATGAGCCGGCCACCGTTTAGCGTTGTAAATAACCGCCTTTGGCTGGATGCCATATTTGTGAGAGATTACCACGGCAACGATACCACTGTTTACACATCCGGATCGGATAAAAATGGAATGAGTCCGGCACTCTGGACCGGTGGTGTGCAGGGTATCCCTGATAAGAATGACATATTGGATATGTATGTGCACGTAAGAAGAGCAGGACCCAATACCACTGATTCACTCTGGATGTTTGGTGGGATATCACTTGATAATACTACAGGTAACCGTTATTTCGATTTTGAAATGTACCAGACCGATATTTATTATGACAGGGCTTCAACAAAATTTTATGGATACGGTCCCGATGCCGGCCATACAAGCTGGAAATTTGGAGCAACAGGAAATATCATTACACCCGGAGATATTATTTTCAATGGTGAATTTCAAAGCGGAACCTTAACTAAAATTGAAGCCCGTATCTGGGTTAAAAAAACGGACTGGCAGTCAGTCGTTCCTACTGCATTTAACTGGACGGGCCAGTTTGATGGTAACGGTTCCGGGGCTATCTATGGATATGCCAGTATTTCACCAAATACATCAGGCACTTTTTATACTGGCCTGGGAAGCCCCAACAATTCATGGGCAGGGCCCTTTGGTCTCGTGTTGCAGGATAATAGCCTTG
>JANOCH010000682.1:0-10584 GCA_031412015.1 Chitinophagaceae bacterium | reverse complement strand
GTTCTACAGGTGGCATTTATGTCGACAAAGGAGGCAAATCAAATATTTCCGATACACAGAATGCCGTATTTGAATATGATGGATTGAACTGCGTCTGGCAGCATCGCAGTTGGGGTACTCCTGCAGACCCCGAGTACCCCTGGGCATTCTTTATTTATGGCGACAAGGGTACGCTGAAAGGCAGCACGATGCAGTATGACTTTATACCACAGGGCAAAGAAAAAAAGATCCATAAAGATGTGGTGTTTGAAAAGGAAAAATATCCCGAAGATCTGAAAGAGCCCAGGATAGAATTAAACGCCGCACCGGCCACAAGACTCCATATGCTGAATTTCCTGGATGCGATCGAAAACAAAACAAGACCCGTAGCAGATATTGAGGAAGCTCATATATCAACCGCCAGTTGCATACTGGCGAATATGTCGATGAAGACAGGAAGGCCAATGATCTATAATCCCAAAACCCGGGAAGTAACAGGTGATGTGGAAGCCACAGCCTTATTGCAGCGGGCCTATCGCAAGGGCTGGGTGCATCCGCATCCGGATAATGTATGATTAATTGTTACAAATGATTCTTTAGATCTTTTGACTAAAAAATTGAGTTTACAAGGAACAATGGTAGCAGTGGTCCCTCGTATTGATCGGCAAGTTTCCGGGTCATTGTTTTTTGCGGCAATGTATATCAATAAAAACTATCATCGCTAGCGGTTGATCCCGATAGCTATCGAATGCCCGATAATTTTTACAAGGATGTCAATTGCTTATTTTCGTTAGCCTTTCCACTGTGGCGAAGAATTCAATTTTGAATTCTTCATAATGCTTACCACTGCCTGGCCCATAAAAAGAAGAATGGATTTCCCGGACATTTCCTTTCCTATCAAGAAAGATAGTAGTAGGAAATCCTTTAATTGGAGTAATCTGCGGTAATGTTTTTTCAGTCCGCAACGAATCAGCCACCGAAACCCCTGTTATTAGCATCGGATACTTTACATTCAACAGCCGCTGGAATTTTCGTAAACTCTTCTGCGACCGCTGAAAATCCGTACTGTACTCATAAGCCAGCGAGACAATTTCTATTCCCTTATCCCGATTCCCGTTGTAATAATCACTCAGGAATTTTGTTTCATCAAGACAGTTGGGGCACCAGCTCCCCATGATCTGAATGATCACTACTTTGTCCCTGAACCGTTCATCGCTGATAGAGACTTTATTACCATCAATATCGTTAAAAACAAAATCAAGTTTTGAATACCCGTCTTTCAGTTGGGGCGCCATTCCTTCCGGCAATAGGGCATTATCATCTTTTACCGCTATCCATGTTTCCTTACCGCCAATACCCGATCCAAAAAAACCTTCAGTGATCTTATTTGCACTTACGATTTTCGCGGAAAAGGTATAGGCATGTGCTCCATCAAAAGTTGACAGTTGTAGCGAATCACCCGTAACCACTCCATCCAGGTAACGGTAATCTCCCGTGGGTGTTAAAAAAGTTCCCGTTAGCCGGTTCCCTTTTTGTACAAATTCCGCCACGGCTGGTCTCGTCGTTCCGTTGGCCCTGGTGATAGTCACCGACCATCTTCCACTTATGTTAGCTTTCGCTGACCCTCTTGTAATATTGAACCTGCTTTTGCCCGGAATAGCAAAGAAGGGCCAATGTTGCGTCTCCTTTGCTGTGCCTTTAAGCCACACTCCTTTTAATGAGCCATCCGGCTGGACCTGTGTTTTGAATTCTGATTCAAATACCGGCATCCGGAAAAAAAACGAATCCCCTTTTATTTTCAGATCCTGTACAAGAAGTTTCTCCGTAGCATTGACAACATATAGCCGGGTTTGGTTACCAGTCCCCTTAATTTCAATATTGAAAACAACTTCCTTTCCGTCCTCCCTGTAAAGGATACCACGATAATTGCCAGGTTTTGGCTGGGTAAATGAAAAAAAGGGGATAAAGTTTAAACCAATGGCAACAAACAAGAATTTTATCATCCGGGACGTTTTAAAAGGCAAAACTAAAATAAAACAATGGTTCACAGGTACGGGCTCAAAAGGCCAGCACGGCCTGCGACAAAGATGCTTAAAGTTTTGATTAAACAATAAGACGAAATGTCCCGCGTATAATCATCTTCAATGGCGGATACAAACTATCTTTGATTTGCCGAAAAGCATTTTGGCAATCCCTATTATGGAGCCAGGAAAGAAAAAGCCGTATGTATTAAGAAATATCGAATGGATCACTTTGATCATATTGATTCTTGCCGGTCTTATCGCTGTTTGGCGAATCTATTATCCAGGTATTTTTAGCAACGGGTAATGCTGCCCTGAACTGGTTTACCACCGGACTGATAGTTATCTAATATTTAAAAAATACTTTATGGATCACAAAGAAAAGCTTGAACACCTGAATACAGAGACCCTCAGGCAATTTGAGGATTACCTGAAAAGCAAGGGTCAGTTGAAGGACGATGAGCATTTGAAAGTGGTGAAAGCCCGTGAGGATTGGCAAACCGCCTGGAATAAATTCATGGAAACGCTGATGGTGCTGGAAAGGCTGGAACTATGACCTGGTAAGGTATTTTCTGCTCACCAGATTTTATATGTTTCTTGCAGCCAGGAATAAAAAAACCAGCCCTAAAGCTGGTTTTATAGATCGTTAATGAATTTACGTTAAGAACCTAAAATTGCCCACACGGTAATTAGTCCTGTAATGAGAAAAACGGAAGCAATGATGATCGTAGCGACGACGTTTTCATTGTGTAACATGGTGTTGAGTTTTTTCATACACAAAAGTTTTAAATGTGAAAAATAGGATTTAAAATTTCACAAGGGTACAGGGATTACCTGGAAAACTAAAGTTCTGTGTTTTACAAAGGGGAGGGAGTAATACAAATCTAGCTAATTATTAAGTGCCTGTCAAGGGGTTTGCGACATTTTTTTTGCGGCGGTTCACTGATAAGGTTCCCACTACCCTCACTGTCCATCCTGATAATTGCGGTAATAGCCTAACAATGGGCCGTGTAACACCCTCGCTGAAAAAGATAGTACTTTCAGGCCTGTATAATTTTATAATCCATGTGGACCTGCCCGAAATGCCAACAGCAATTCGTAAAAACCAACCAGTCACATTCCTGCAAAGAGAAAACGCTGCAGGATTTCCTTGATGGTAAATCCGCCCAGACGGTTGAATTGTTTAACTATTTCATAGATCAACATAAAACAATTGCAAGCATTTCGGTTCATCAAACAAAATCTATGATCGCTATTGCCGCAAGAACCCGGCTTGCCTATATAACACAGTTAGTAAAGAATTTTATTGATATCGTATTCCCTTTTAAACAAGCCTATGTCGACAATCTTTGCTTTATAAAAATAAAACCGGTTCCGGGCACCGATGATTACAACCACTATTTTCGAATGTGTTTTAAAGAAGATCTGAATGATGAGGTCAGGAAATACATGAAGCTGGCGTATTGGCTTGCCAGTAAGTCTTATGATGACAACATTAATGATAATTAGTTAAGACAATCAATATTATTCACTACATCTTTCGACTCGGTCCAACGTATCCAGCGCAGTAACAAACCGGCGAATTTGCCGGGCGACTTAATCCCCTGTGCTACGGCATATACAATTTTATCAGTGCTATCTACCACCTGCTGTTCTCCGGCCTCTCCGATCTCAGACAACAGCAATGCATTGGCCCAGGCTGTTTCCCTCGCTTTGCTGATACTAAAGTTGAGAATAGCGCCGGTCTTTTTGGGGTTGATCTTTTTTATGAAATACATGGGAAAGGCAATCTTTGCCAAACTGGTTTGTACCTCGCCAAACAAAGTTCCGATCACATCATTCACCTTATTAAAGTCATTAGCCAATTGACCGATCGTTTCAGGTGTGCTGATTTTGGCCGCGGCTATGCCCAGGTCAAGATTAATATGTGCATTTATCCCCAATAATAAATGCTGGAAAACGGTCAACTTGCCGTTAGCGGCAGCATCAAAAGCGGTTTGCCATGAAGTCGTTGGTGGATGACCGCTTCCATACCGGGTATACGCATCGAGATATCGATTGGCGAAGTGTACATCCAGTTTTTCCATCCTGGAAGCATCTTCAAAGGCGCCGCTATCAATAGCAACTTTAATAGCGATGGTCATCTTACGATACAGGCAAGCGAAATAGCCGGTACGGGAAGATCGCTCCTTGCATGTTTGGATGATGCTGTCCAAACAAACTATTACTTCGTCCAGGGTTTTTGCCTGCATGAAACGGTTTTATGATTCAAATCCCGGTTTATTCATACGGCGCGGTAACTACTGACTATCAAAAATAAGCTTCTTAGCCATCCGGATATACCGATAGCCCGGCCTTGAATGAAAAAGTATTGACTTTCCCGGACCTGAATCTCAAACCACTTTGGCCAGTAAAACGATTTGACCGAGGTGGTAAGCATCGTGCTGGACTATACCCTGTATATGGTCGTAATAGCTCATGCCGTTGGTAGGATAGGTTTTCTCCAGATCTTTTTTCTTAAATTTTTTCAAAACCAGTCTCCACTGTTCCTGCGAATCTTCAAGCTTGTCTAATGTGTTGAGCCATGCTTTTTCGGATATGCCTCTCACCGGGGCGAAATAGTTATCACCAGGACTTGCGATCGTCTTATCCTGAATGCGCTGCAATACATTCAACCGCCAGTTGATAAGGTGATTAACTATTTCCCAGATAGTGTTCCATTGAGGAGCAACTTTTTTAGCGACCTGTTCAGCAGAAAGTTTTTTCAAAGTAGCGGTAAGATTTACATCGATCCATGGACTTCCTTCGTAGATATCATCCAGCAGTTTGGTAATTCGTTTGATTTCTTTCATAAAAAAACTATTGCACTTTTTAGCCTTCCGATTTTTAAATGGTATTGCAAAATAAATGATAGCTGTCAAATTCCAGAATCATTCAAAAATCGGCGATATCTCAGCGTGAATCATATGAATGGTCCGCCAAACTTGTCACAATACATCGCAAGACGAAATGCAAATAAAGACAGATACCTGAATCGGTGTAAGTCTGCATTCTTCTGTGGCCTGATTTTAAAGCGATACCCCAATAAAAAACCAGCCCGGAGGCTGGCTTAAGGTAACCCATCACTAAAAATAGGTTTCAGGACTGGCTGTAAGCCCATAGTGAAATAAGGGCAACAACACCAAAAACTACTACGATCACCAATGCGGCAACCACATTTTCATTACGAAAAAAAGTGTCGAATTTTTTCATACGCAAAATGTTTAAAGTGAAAAAATAGGTTGAGAGAAATTCCAGAGGAGTACCGGAGTTTTCAAAACAATAAAGCCTTTGGAATTTTACAGAGGGGCTGGGCAGCGATACAAACCTATGGAAATAATGAATGCATCCAAGACATTTGTATTTATTTTTTAATACGTCCCCTACGTTGGCCAGAGGGAATTCCTGAAAATCTTTCCCAGCTTGTGTTTTCGGTTTGCAAATGCACTTTTATCAACGGTATCTATGGGCGTAGGTCCTGGTGGTATTTGTTTATTTTTTTACATACTGGTTGGCCTTTATATTCTCCTTTGCCAGCTCAACGGTCTGCCAAATGCGTTTTTGACGAGTCTCTTTTGTCCTGGCACTTTTGATCCAATCCAATATTCCTTTCCTGGAAGACTTGGAAAATCCTGTCCAGTACTTAAAAGCCTTTTTACTTTTATCAAAGGCTTTTTGCAAATCATCGGGGATGATGAAATTTTCCACGTCATCCAATGCGGTCCAGCAACCATTCTGTTTAGCTATTTCAATCATTTCAAGCCCTGCAGGAAACATCAGGTCTTCACCGATGAGCTTCTCCACTTTCGCTTTATTTATCTTGCTCCAGTTACTTTTTGGGTTTCTTTTTGCAAAGAATTGAAAATAACTTTTGTCATCCCTTTTATTGCCTTTACTGTCGATCCAGCCAAAGCAAAGGGCTTCTTCAACAGCTTCCGGGTAATATACGCTGGGTATCTTTGTTTCTTTCCGGTAAATGATCAGCCAAACCGATCTTTCCGCCTGGTGGTTTTTCTCCAGCCATTTCCGCCAGTGTACTCTTGATTTAGCGTAGAAGGTTTTTATCCCGCCTTTTAACTCCATGATGCCAGGCATTTGCTGCATTTAAAAACAACAAAAAAAATTGAAAGTTTAGCGTAAATAAGTTTTTCTTAACTGCTAATCCCGTGCTTCCACTCCTGGTATTCATCTTTTAAGCAAAGCCCGCAAGGCCGGAAACCATTTTCAATAGCTTCATTTACTGATCGGAAAAAGATACGATTCTCCCGTTTCATCCTTTTCCCGGATTGACAATCCAGTTTTCCGTAGATCCTGAGTTTCCTGTTTCCACCGATCAGGATCTTTCTTTGTCTTATTTTCCTCCGCAATGCTACTTCATCTATATCTGTGTGACGGATCATGTTACTAACTTACTGCATCATGAAATATTATACCCAATGTATGCCTCAACCCTTCCCGTATTTCGCTTACACCGTGTTTCATATTTACCCGGTAATATCCCTTGCTTCCCTTTACCGGCCGGAAGTTGGTGGTAAATAGCAGCATATCCCCTTTGTGCGGTGTAAGCACTATGGCTTTTGATTGGGTCCTGGGTATTTGCTGTGTTAAAACAAACTCACCCCCGGTGTAATCTTTTCCCGGTTCATTCAGAAATAAAACCAACTGGATAGGAAAGAATATATCTCCGTATAAATCCTGGTGCAGGGTATTATGACCACCCTTGCCGTATTTTAAGATCAGCACCGTAGGTTTTGTTTGATTGTTGCTGTGACAAAGCTTTTGCAGTTCAGGAAATGTATCGGGAAACTGCCTCTCGATCTTCAACACATTCATCCACTCATTGGCAATCGGCGAAAGGTGAGTATAAACATTTTCACGAATTGTTTGAATTAGCCCGGGCAATGGATAATTGAAGTACTTGTATTCACCCAAACCAAAGCGGTAACGTTCCATCGTAATGGCTTTGCGATAGTTGGTTTTGCTTTCATAGTTCGCTATCAACTCGTCACATTGTTCATCCGACAGGAATTTAGACAGATGGATGAATCCTTTGTCATTCATCTCCTTTCTTGCGTTTGCCCAGTCTATGGCCAATATTTTTGACTGTATGTTTTTCAAGATCAATTCAGGATAAAGCTATTTCACAAAGAATGCCGGATAGTTCTTTTGGTTTACTAAAAAATGGTGAGTGACTTGTAGGTAAACTATAGACTTTTTCGCAAGCCGTCTCTGTGTACATCTTTCGCTGTATAAACGGTGTTACCGCTTTGTCTTCCGTACATTCTATATATATCCTTGGAACTTTTCCATAGTTCTCTTCCGTAAGCTGAAGAGGAGTAATACCCGATTCTACCGGCTCATGGCTAAGTAATAATTTTGCCAGTTCAGTGATGCTTTCATCACAGTCAGCATATAATCCTTCTTTGTAGATGGCTGGTTGAAGGGTATGGGCATTGAGTTCCGGATGCTGCGTTACATAAGGTTTTAATACGCCTTCTGTATCCAGTACAGAATATTCCCGCTGCGTTTTTCCATTGGGAATTAAATAGGCTGCCAGGTACACCAGTTTCTCAATTTTATCGGGCCGGTATTCAGCCGCCTGTGAGATCATGATCCCATTCTTGCTATGACCTACCAGTATTACTTTTCCCCCGATATTGTCAATAAGTGTACATATCTTTTCGACCGTCGAATGCATCGTCACCTGATCAATAGGTGTCTTATCCCGTCCCATTCCGGGCAAGTCAATGGCGATCGCTCTGTGGCCTTGCTTTTCTAAAATGGGAATCACTTTATGCCAGTTCCATGCGCTGTGCCATGAACCATGAATTAAAATAAATGTTTTCATACTTAAATATTTTGATGCAAGTTGATGGAAAGAAGAAGCTAAGTCAACCCGAAACTTGCGGTCTTATATTTTATAGAACATATCACGAAGTGTATATAGGGAAGGACATAACTATCTCTGTGAGCACAGCGCTCCCTGCGTCATCTGAAACTAAAGCATACCGGGAAATCGCGGTATTAGCTCTCTAAAGAAGATTTAGCAGCCTCCCATCCTATCATCGCTGTTTTGCGTATGCTGCCCCAATGGTATTGCCCAAATACACCTGTGGATTGAATAACCCGGTGACAGGGGATCAGGAAGGCGACCGGATTATCGCCGATGGCTGTACCTACCGCTCTTGAAGCAGTTGGTTGCTGTATATGTTTGGCTATGTTTCCGTAAGTAGCCAAATGTCCCATGGGAATTTTCAACAGCGTTTCCCAAACTTTCAATTGAAATTCAGTTCCTTTCAGGTGAAGTTTTATTTGATTGAGTTTGGTCCAATCGTGGGTGAAAATATATAATACATTCTGCTGGGCGAGATCTACCATTTGATGATAAGCGGCATTCGGAAACATTTCCTGCAATGCATGCAAAGCTTGTTTTTCATCATCGGCAAAAGCCATATGGCAGATGCCTCTCGGCGTGGACGCCACTACTATATTTCCGAACGGTGTTTCTGCAAAACTATAATTGATAGTAAGGCTCTCACCGCCGTTCTTGTATTCACCTGGTGACATGCCTTCTATGTTGATGAAAAGATCATGCAGTCTTCCCGTGCCGGAAAGGCCGGTCTCAAATGCTGTGTCGAATAATGTAGCCTGGTTTTCTTTCAGCATTTTCTTGGCATGCTCTACCGTGATGTATTGCAAAAATTTTTTTGGGCTTACACCGGCCCATTCGGTGAACAATCGCTGGAAATGAAAAGGACTTACGTGTATTTTCTCCGATACTTCTTCCAGCCCGGGCTGTGTTTTGAAATTCTCTTTAATATAACCGATCGCTTCTGCTATCCGGGAATAATTGGTTTTTTCCTGCTCTTTCATTTTACGTTTTATTTGATTTGTCAACACAAAAATAAAACGGAAAGAAGCGGTTACCTACCCGAAACTTGCTAATTGTCATACAACGGATCAATGTAAAAACTAACTGATACAGGCATGTCGATACCTGCAATAATGGTGGGGCCCCCTTAGTGGTGATTGACATAAAAGCGGCTGTTTAACAACTGAAAATAAAATTCCTTAGATTTTGTTTGTCTGACAGCGCCAAATATTCTCCCTAGTACTTAAAAGCCTTCACACCTTCCAGGTTTACATCTTTATTGGAGAAGTCGTTGTGAAAATCCATTTTTACTTTAACGGTTCCACCTTCCTTTAATTCAAAAACAACTTTAAGGTCCTTGGTTCCGTTGCCAAAAGTGTTATTACCTTTATAAAATAGTCCCTCGATGATCTGGCCATTTCTTTTTACAAACAACATATCGCCGTCCTTATAAAACTCCACCAGAGACTCATCCTTCATTTCATAAATACCAGAAAGTTTCTTAAACACTTCCGGTGATGGTTTAAATTCTTTTTGCATCACCACATTAAACTCCACCATCTCATCCTTTTTGCTATTCTCTTTGATCTTCAGTATCCGGTTGATCGCTTCCGGTGATTTGGAGGAAGGGTCCTTTTCCAGGTGCGGGTCATCTTTGAAATAGATCTGGGTGATGAGGTCCTGCTGTCCGTCTCCTGAAATACGCATGTGGATATGAGCCGGCCGGTAGGTGGTCGAACCAGGGCTAAGCGGATAGGGCTTTGGAAGGGAGGTAATAAAATGATACTTTCCATTTTTAGCCACCCGCTGCGAACCCCGGTAGCCGAAATCGTCGGTCGTATTATCATAGCCTCTCTCATCGTCAGCCTGCCATATCTCTACCATGGCATTTGGAAAAGGAGTTTTGCCATCTTCTTTAAAAACCGTTCCGGAAAGGTGAAACAACTTACCGGCGTAGCCCGCAGGATTGATACTGGTTCTGATGGGTGCATTAGGGCGATAGAATGGTCCCAGTATATCCGTGGTAGTAGCATTATCTCCAACAAATCTCTCCTCATCCCAACTGATACTCCCAAATACACCCACTCCCACGGCGAACAGGCCTGTGTTTTGAATAAATTTTCTTCGTTGCATAAACAGGTTTTTTGAAATAAACAATAAAATGTCAATTGTTTCACCAGGTGCCTTAGAAATTACTTTTGTTTTCAGAGGTGAGTGGGAAGAAGAAAAGGCCTATTGCCCGGCCATCAGAAATAGATATAAAATGAAAGTAATACAAAAAATGAAAGTCGTCTATTTTACTTTTAATGTCAATACTAATTGCCAGTTTGTATGATAACAGGGTAGTCCTTCATGCCGAAGGCAATAATTCATACCATACCTCTACTTCGTAGCCATCCGGGTCATAGAAAAATACATAGGGAGATCCCGGTACAAATTCCCCTTTATCCTTGATTAGAGTACCTAGTTCCAGGAGTTTTTTTCCAATCAAAACAATCTCTTTTGGATCCCTGAGTCTGAATCCGAAATGAACGATCCCACCTGATTTAGCCCGGGTGCCATCTTTTCCATGCTGAAATACCAAAATATCGTTACAGCCGGGCGTCGTAAGCTGTATCATATCTTTTTCATGGTACATTAGCTCCATATCAAAGACCCCCTGGTAGAAACCCA
>JANOCH010000681.1:0-4997 GCA_031412015.1 Chitinophagaceae bacterium | reverse complement strand
GGCAGTACCCTGGCCCTTCAGGGATATCATCAGCAGGCCATGGTTCCCCGGCATGTAAATTAATGATGAGCAGGAGGTCAGACATCTGACTTCTGACCTCCTGCATCTTACTTATTCACTCTCGAAAATATTTTACTCACGATCTTCCATTCGCCGTTTATCTTCAGCATATTCATGTAGTCGTAGAGGATCGCTTTTTCAGTCTCGATCTTGATTTTTCCGTTGGCGGCATTTCCCTCGATATTCAACACCACGATCTCAATTTTGCGATCTTGTTTTGTCGTGTTGCCTTTTACTCTTGCGATAAAATCCGCAATGGGCACATCTTTGAATTCATTGCTTTGCGCATCAATGTATTTCATGGTAGCAGAAGGATGAAAAGCTTTTTCCATCCTGTCGCCCTCGCCACTCATATAATTTTCCAGGCAGGCTCTTACCGCTTCTTCATCGGTTTGTTGAGCAATACTGGCAATGGACAGGAGAAGTGATACCATCGCTAACGTGTAGATCCTCAGGTTTGTTCGTTTCATGTTGTTTGGTTTTTAGTGGGAGCATAAAAAAAGTTCCTGAATGTAGAAGGAACTTATCGGTCGAAAATCTTAATTATGGACGGGAGTGTCATTGTCTACACGAACGGTAGCCATGCGCTTCTATGCTTATGCCGTCAATGTTTCAGCTACCTTTTGCATTTCTTCTTTTGTTCCTATGATTAATCGCAGCCATTTTGATCCATCTTCAAAAGTTCGGGCGCCGATGATCTGCTTTGATTCCAAAACGGCTCTTACATCCTTGCCGTAAGCGGAGGAATCGAAATAAACGAAGCTGGTATGAGAAGGTATATACGGCATGCCTGTTTTGTCCAATGCGGCATAGAATATCGATTTCGATTTTTGATTTTCCTTTCTGCAAAAGCTGACAAATTCTTTATCACCCAGCGATGCTACGGCGCCTGCCAGCGCTACGGCACTGGCGCCTGCATTGGCCCAGGGCTGCAGATCGTTCAGCTGTTTGATGGTCTGCGGATGCGCTAATGCAAAACCAACACGGGCGCCGGCCATGCCGTATATTTTGGAAAAGGTTTTTGCAACGACAAGATTGGGATAATCATTTACCCATTTCGCCATGGAAGCCTCATCACTGAATTCGGTGTATGCTTCGTCCAGCAGTATGATGCATTTGGGCGCAATATCTTTTATGAAAATTTCGAGTTCATTAGCCGGGATAATAGTACCGGTGGGATTGGCAGGATTGCAGATGTAAACCATTTTTGTATTCGCATCAATGGTATCCTTCATTCTTTGCAGGTCTGTTGCTTTGCCGGTGGTAAGAGGAACCAGCTTGATGGGCAGGCCTGTTTTTTTTGCAGCCGGCATCCACAAGCGAAAAGTAGGATCAGGTGCCACGGCATTACCTTTTTGCAAAGCGGCCATCACAGAAACAACCCCTAACAATTCCGATGAGCCAGCGCCAATAGCCACATGATCCTTAGAAAGACCATACATGGCGCCGATCTTTTCTCTCAATTGAGCAGTCACTTCCCATGGATACCTGTTGGAACTATTCACTGCTTCCATCATCGCTTTTTTTGCCATAGGGGAAGGACCATGAGGGTTTTCGTTAGAGCTTAATTTTATAAAATCAGTAAAACCGGCATGGATCATTTTCTTTTCCATTTCGCGGGAAAAAAGATCACGGCTAAAGGTAAAAGCGGCTACGGCCAGGGCACTTTGTTTCAGAAGTTCACGACGTTGCATAGTCAATTTTTTGTAAAGGGAAGATACAACAAAATGCCAGCCATTTGAGGTTGAATCAATATCAAATTTTTCAAATCCGAAATCAGTTGAATTATTATAATGGCATCGGGGAAGATCAGAAATATAAAAAAAGTTACTGGAAGAACGTCGTTAAAACTATCTGAAGTCGTAGGTTTAGGAATCTACTACGGAAGGTTCAGTCTCTAGCAAATAGTCTTTATCTTCTTCAACGTATTTTGCTTTTTCCATATCCTCGCCGGCAAATGCTTTAATGCTTTCAAAATCTTCCCACCAGGAAAGGGTCCAGATATGTGTAATATCTCCCTCCGGTTTTTGCCAAACCTGTGCGCGGAAATTTCCTTTTACCGATTGATAGTCCATAATACCTGCTTTTATGACAAATTCGCGGTCAATCAAAAGTATTGGTTTGACAATAGGCCAACTTTTACGTATGCAAGTTCAGTGGACCCCAAAACAGCTGTCTTAGAAATCTTGCTATACTTTAAGCGGCAGTATTTCTTTAACTACGCTTATTGTAATTTTAGGTAGCATTATGCTGATAGCTGATATTCACATATTACATCGATCGGATTTTTACCGGGTCAATGATTTTATATGTCATTGCGATCGTTGCTCGGTCTCCCAACCGGAGTATAACAAAAGCCTGTTTATAAGTTTTATCCGGAAAGGATTTTTTGAATACCAGACTTTTCGCAGGGATGATGAAATGCATGTGGGCCGCTTGCTTATTTCCAAACCCGGTTATGAGCATATTACCCGTCATATTGATGGTCAGCCCGACACCACAACGGGTTTTGAATTCCGGGCTGATTTTTTTCACTTGCTGCAGGACCAGTACGCTAAAGAGGCGGGGTGGTTTTTAAAAAACAAGGATATTCATTCGCTGATGTTGCGCAGCAATCCCGAGTTGGATCAACTGCATCACCGGATCTTGCAAACGGTGAAACAAAAAGACGCAAGGGGACTCCGGGTGGATGAAATGGTGATGGAACTGGTTGAAAAAGTGATGACGGTCATAAGTGGGAGCGCCCGGGAAGTAGATACTATTGACAAATCGTTAAAACAATTTCACCTGGCAACGATTGAAAATGCGAAGGAGTACATTCTGCAACATTTCAGTGAGAATATTTCTCTTCACCGGTTGGCACAGTATTGTCATGTCAGTCCATTTCATTTCAGTCGTATTTTTAAAAGCATAATGAATGTTTCGCCACACCAGTACCTGGCTGAGATACGATTGCATCATGCAAGAGTATTGTTAACGACCACCAACGAACCGGTTACGGATATTGCGTTTGCCTCTGGTTATAACAGTATCGAACATTTTGCTACGGCTTATCGCCAGAGATTTAAAATTAACCCATCGCGTTACCGCAAGGAGATAGTTCATGCTATGATGTAATATGAACCTGGTGTTTTCTACCAACTACTTTTCGTTCGTGAAGTCACCCGGGGCATTAAACCCTGGTTCGGCTCCCCAGTTCAATTACTTTACAATCTTTCATATTTTTTCCGTCGATCACAAACGTGATGATGGTTCTTACTTTATGCCAGCCCTGGTTGCCCGCAGCACCGGGATTCATATGAAGGCATTGCATTTTTTCGTCGTACATCACTTTCAGGATATGGGAATGGCCTGAAATGAAAAGTTGTGGTTTATGTTCGAGTATCAATGGCTTAACCCGGCTATTGTATTTTGGAGGATATCCGCCAATATGTGTCATAAAAACTCCTACTTCTTCACATTGAAAAAATAGATTCTCAGGGTAGACGCTTTGTATTTCATTGCCGTCAATATTTCCATACACCCCTTTCAATGGTTTAAAATCAGCTAATTTTTTAACGAGTTCAAGAGAACCGAAATCACCACCGTGCCATATTTCATCACATTGTTCAAAATGTTTGAAAATATTTTCATCCAGGTAACTATGTGTATCTGATATTAATCCTATTCTGGTCATACGGAGCGAATTTAATTGTAAATTTGATCATGTGCTTTCATAGAAATTTTATTTATTGGATCGATAAAAGAAAGTGGAAGTATATTTTTTTACTATCTACTCTTGAATTGTCCCGGGGCAAAGACCAGGTATAATTGTTCAGCCTTGTGGATACTGAACTAATGCCTGCCAGGTTCAAATTTTAAGATCATCAATTTTCAAATTATTATCACTATGCCCCATTATCATAAACTCGGAAATATTCCCCATAAACGCCATACGCAGTTTCGAAGACCTGATGGCGATCTGTATTCTGAACAACTTTTTTCTACCGAAGGGTTCTCCAATGATTATTCACTGATGTATCATGTCCATCCGCCTACGCAGATCATCAAAACGGAACCACAGTTCGATGTGTCGCCAACAATAGCAGAAGAAAAAATGCTGAAGCACCGCAGTTTTGAAGGATTTAATATCAAGCCGGTGGCGGATTTTTTGCAAAGCCGAAAACCGGTGCTGGTCAATAATGATTGCCATGTTGTATTAGCAGCGCCACAGGAAAGTATGCGGAGCTATTTTTATAAAAATACCGACGCGGATGAAATGATCTTTGTGCATGAAGGAAAGGGCGTATTAAGAACCATGTACGGTGAATTGCCTTTCGGATACGGAGATTATTTGGTGATACCCCGGGGAACGATCTATCAAATAGACTTTGCGGACACGAATAATCGCCTCTTTATTGTCGAATCATTTAGCCCGATTCGTTATCCAAAGCGGTATGTCAGCAAATACGGTCAGTTATTAGAGCATTCGCCCTATTGTGAAAGAGATATCCGTCCGCCATTAAATCTGCCTACTTTCGATGAAAAGGGAGATTTTTTGATAAAAGCAAAAAAGAAAGGAGTGTTATATGGTTTGCACTACGGTACGCATCCATTTGATGTGGTTGGTTGGGATGGTTGTTGTTATCCTTTTGCCTTTTCGATTCATGATTTTGAGCCAATAACGGGGCGTGTGCATCAACCGCCGCCGGTTCACCAGACCTTTGAGGCTAATAATTTTGTGGTCTGTTCCTTTTGCCCCCGTCTGTTTGATTATCATCCTGAGGCTATTCCGGCGCCGTATAATCACAGTAATATCGACAGCGATGAGCTGTTGTATTATGTGGATGGCGACTTTATGAGCCGAAAGAACGTAACAAGGGGGATGATAACACTGCATCCGGCCGGGATCCCGCATGGTCCGCATCCGGGCGCTGTGAAAAAAAGTATCGGAGCTA
>JANOCH010000680.1:0-10653 GCA_031412015.1 Chitinophagaceae bacterium | reverse complement strand
ATTCAACTGTATCGCCGGTATGGGTTCCGGGAAATACCATTAGAAACACAAACTCACTACAGCCGAACAAATATCAAAATGGAATTAAAATTGATCTGAAAATATTATGGATGCCGGAATAAAAATAGTTGAATACAGTGATCATTACCAGCAGGGTTTTAAAAGCTTAAACCTTGAATGGCTGGATAAATATAATTTGACTGAATCACATGACCTGGAGGTGCTGAATGATCCGCAAGGAACGATTCTGGATAAGGGAGGATTTATCTGGTTAGCGCTGGATGACAATAAATTGATTGGCTCAGCGGCCCTGGCGAAGGAGCATGAAGGAGAATTTGAGTTGGCAAAAATGGCTGTTACTTCTACCTACAGAGGAAGGGGGATCAGTAAGCTATTAATTGAAACCTGCCTGCAAAAAGCAAAAGAAATAGGCGCAAAAAAGCTGTCTTTGTTTTCCAATCATCAATTATTAACGGCATTGAAGTTGTATGAAAAATACGGTTTTTACTATGTTGAAGTAGAAGATTCACCATTTGAAACGGCCGATATAAAAATGGAACTGGTTTTATAGGCTGATTTTTCAACAATAGAAATAAAAGGGTGGCATTATTCGTTTACCGGTTGGTATAAAACTTGTTTGTAAGCAGTAAATGTCCACCCCTCATGAAAAGAGTATATTTAGTCGCATCATTTAGTTTGTTGATTCTTATAACCAGCCTTAGTTCCTTTTCACCTGATAAAGAAACCAGCCTCATTGATGATGTTTTAAGCCAAACCAATAAATTCAGAAGATCGAAAGGGCTTCCGGCTTTGATACTAAAGCAGGAATTAAATGCTATTGCGCAAAAACACAGCGCCAATATGGCAAGCGGGAAAGTTGGATTTGGACACGGGGGATTTTCAAAGAGAAATAGCCTGGCGGCCAAAGCGATCAGGCCGCTCAACAAATTTGCCGAAAATGTTGCCTACGGAGCTGCGTCTGGTAAAGAAGTAGTGACCATGTGGAAAAATTCTTCGGGGCATCGCCGCAACATGCTGGGACGCTACAAGTATATTGGGATAGGTACAGCGAAAGATCGCCGCGGCCGCATCTATTACACACAACTATTCGCCGGTTAAGGCCTTAATCTTCGAAGGTGTACCCCGGTCATCATTGCAAAGCCGTCGATTTGCAACCTTTTATCCTTTTTTTACAATGCCGGGAGGTTCCTTTAACAGGTGACATAGTTCATTCGAAAATCATCTATTCTACTCAAGGGGTTAGTGGTTTTTGGCGTAAATTGCCGCTCAATGAAACCGGCTATTATCATCTCTGTAAAAGATCTCGTAAAAAACTACGGCAGTTTCCAGGCTGTGAAAGGAATTTCGTTTGATGTAAAGGAAGGAGAGATATTCGGTTTGCTTGGGCCAAACGGCGCCGGTAAGTCAACTACCCTTGAGATCATTGAAACATTGCGTGAAAAAACCAGCGGCGAAGTGATCGTTGATGGATTTAACCTCGACAAAGCTCCCGGGGAAATAAAAAAGATCATTGGTGTACAGTTGCAAAGCAGCGGTTACTACCCGGGGCTTAACCTGGTACAACTGATCGAATTGTTTTGCGGTTTATACAATCGTGTGGTGGCCCCGTTAGAGCTGCTGGAGATGGTCAATCTCAAAGACAAAGCCAAAGCGAAATTTAAAGATCTCAGCGGTGGTCAGAAACAACGATTTTCGGTGGCAACCACCCTTATCAATCAGCCAAGGATCATATTTTTAGATGAACCTACTACCGGTCTTGATCCGCAGGCAAGAAGAAGTTTGTGGGAATTGATAAAAAGCATTCGTGACCGCGGCGCTACCGTGATCATCACGACGCATTACATGGACGAAGCGGAATATCTTTGCGATCGCATTGCGATCATTGATGCAGGTAAAATAATCGCACTGGATTCTCCCGATGCGATGATCGATAAATTGGTCGCATCAGGTTTTGAGCGGCCCAGGGAGGTGAAGAAAGCGAATATGGAAGATGTATTTATCCATTTGACGGGACATGCGTTGCGGGGAGAGTAGGACGGCGGAACTCTGTTCCGGCCTGAGGATAAGATTGTTTAAAATAGCAAATTGACTAAAAAGACCGGAACGGAGTTCCGGTGTCCAGTATGAGTATTCAAAACAAATTAAAAGAATTTATGAGCAGTAAAATTGATGCGCAGAAAGAAGCCGGTGCGGCCTTTATGCAAACTAACAAGGAAAAACCCGGGGTAGAAGTATTGCCAGAAGGCCTGCAGTACGAAGTAATAAAAGAAGGTACTGGTGCGAAGCCTGCTATCACTGATTCTATAAAAGCCCATTACCGGGGTGCTTTACTCGATGGAAAGGAATTTGATAGTTCATTTAAAAGAAATCAGCCTTTCTCTGCGCCATTACGGTCATTGATAAAAGGCTGGCAGATCGCTATTCCGTTGATGAATGAAGGAAGCCATTGGCGTTTGTGGATACCATCCGACCTGGCCTATGGCGACAGGGGAGCTGGTGGCGATATTCCCGGAGGAGCGACGCTCTTGTTTGAAGTTGAATTATTGCAGGTACTAAAATAAATCAGTCGAAGTTATGCCCACATTAATTGATCCCCGCTACCCGGTCGGGAAATATGAAGCGCAACCTTTCTCCATTGAAAAGAAGGTAGAATGGCTGGCGGATATAAAATTTCTGCCGTTGCTGTTAGAGAATGCGGTATTGAACCTTGATGAGGCGCAATTGCAAACACCCTATCGTGAAGAGGGGTGGACGGTTCACCAGTTGGTGCATCATGTAGCAGATAGCCATATCAATGCCTATTGCCGTTTCAAACTGGCGCTTACGGAAGAAAATCCTCATATAAAACCTTACGAAGAAAAGTTGTGGGCGGAGATGAATGATGTACAAAAACTCCCGATAAATATCTCCCTTACTTTATTACATGCTTTGCATTTGCGCTGGTATGAATCATTGAAATACGTGAAGGATGATGAGTGGAACAATCGAACCGTTTTTCACCCGGAGCATAAAAAAACGATGCGTCTTTGGTATTTGTTAGGTATGTATGCCTGGCATGGAAAACATCATGTGGCGCATATCACTTCTTTAAGAGCAAGAATGAAGTGGTGATAACTCAAATCCGCAGTTGGCAGTTGGCAGCCGCTGTTGAAGTATCCTATTGCCAATTGCAAACTGCCAATTGACTTATGAAGTGGAAAATTCTCTCTTCCGAATATCTCTTTAGCGATCTCTGGTTCAAGGTAAGAAAGGATAAATGCGAAACGCCGCGGGGAAAGATCGTTGATCCCTATTATGTCTATGAGTTTCCCACCTGGGTTACGGCACTGGCTTTAACTGAAGATGGAAAGGTCATTCTTGAACGTCAGTACCGCCATGCTTTGGGAGAGATATGTATCGAGATCCCGGGCGGTTGTGTTGACGATACGGACCAGGATCTGGAAGCGGCCATTAAAAGAGAATTACTGGAGGAAACCGGTTATAGTTTTTCTTCTTATGAATATCTTGGAAAGGTATCAGCCAACCCTTCTACCAACAACAACCTGATGCACATGTTCCTCGCTAAAGGAGGGAAAAAAGTAGCATCACAGGAACTGGATCATAATGAGGAAATAGACATCGATCTTGTTACGATCGATGACTTAAAACAAATGATCCGGGAAAATAAGATCGTGCAATCGATGCACGTCACCTGTATGCTGTATGCTTTGGAAAGAATCGGAGAGCTAAAATATTAATATTCCACTTCCGCCACGAGGAAAACACTTCCGCAAACGATCACCAGGTCGTTTTTATGAGCTTTTACTTTCGCTTCTTTTAAAGCGGTATTTACATCCGGGTAATAGTTGCCATTCAATTTATAGATAGTGGCTTTTTTGTACAGGTCATGTGCAGGAATAGCCCGGGGTATCTGTGCTTGTGTAAAATAATAATGGGCTGTATCAGGCAAAAGTTTTAACACTTTGTCGATCTCTTTATCATTGACCATTCCCAATATGATATGCAACTCGTGATGATCCGTCAGCTCGATTTGTTTCAACAGTTGTTTGATACCATCCTCATTATGCCCCACATCGAGAACTACCAGCGGATGTTCATGTATCACGTCCCATCGTCCATGAAGGCCGGTTAATTTTTTTACCTGCTGCAATGCTTTGCGGATAACGGCACTATCGATATTCCATCCTAGGCGCTGCAGTTGAGAACAGGCTTCCAGCACGGTCAATATATTTTTTGTTTGATAAAGACCCGGAAGGTCTAAATGATATACTTTATGATCGGTCTTATGCTCCTCCGCAATTTCCACGACCAGTTCATGCTTTTCCCATTTCCATTCAAGCGCTTGTCGTTTTTGAGAAGCAATGATAAGCGTAGCTTTCTTATCAGTCGCCATTTTTTCAAAAACAGGAAGCGTTTCTTTTAAAACCTCTCCGACTATAACCGGGACATGATCTTTGATAATGCCCGCTTTTTCTCCGGCGATCTTTTCCAGGCTATCGCCCAATAAGTTCATGTGATCCCAGCCGATATTAGTAATGATGGAGAGCTCCGGAGTAATAATATTGGTACTGTCCAATCTTCCTCCAAGTCCGGTTTCTATTATGGCTATATCACATTTTTCCTGTGCGAAATAATCAAAGGCCATTGCTACCGTGATCTCAAAGAAACTGGGTTCGATCTCTTCAATTAGTGGATTGATCTTTTTGGTGAAATCAATGACAAATTGCTGGCTAACCATTTCACCATTTACTCTTATTCTTTCCCTGAAATCTTTTAAGTGCGGCGAGGTGTAAAGCCCTGTTTTGTATCCGGCCATCTGTAGAATAGCGGCCAGCATGTGACTGACCGATCCCTTACCATTGGTGCCGGCGATATGAACAGATTTGAATTTAGTATGCGGATCGTCGAGCGATTCACATAAACGGATCGTATTATCCAGGTTGGGTTTGTAAGCAGCAGCACCAATACGGCTGAACACGGGGAGACGGGTAAAAAGATAGTTGATGGTTTGCTCGTAATTCATAGAAGGTGAGTGATTTTCGAATCGATAATACGTTGATAAATGAAATAATTTTCTTCATCAAAACAAACAAAATGTATATCGATCACATACTGGTTAGTAGAAAGGAAATCAGTAACCGTTTGAATAGCGATACCGGCTGCTTCTTTTTTGGGATAACCATAGATGCCCGTGCTGATATTGGGAAAAGCAATACTGTTGATTGCATGTTGACAGGCGAGTGCCAGGCTATTCTTATAGCATTTAGATAATTTATCCGATTCATTATTCTTTCCATTGTTCCAGACAGGGCCGACGGTATGAATTACAAATTTCGCCGGCAAATTTCCAGCCGTGGTAATGACCGCTTCACCGGTTTTGCAACTGCCTTGTTTAGCGATGATCTTCCTGCAATCATCCAGGATGGCCGGGCCTCCTGCCCGGTGAATCGCTCCGTCAACACCGCCGCCGCCCATTAATGAAGAGTTAGCAGCATTAACGATGGCATCCACTTCCAGGCGGGTAATATCACCCTTTAAAAGAAATATTTTTTCTGTCATTGAAACAAAAGTAGTGAAAGCATAAAACAATAATGCCACACTGGTAGATGTGGCATTATAAGATGTACTATATTACTGTTACCCGTTTACTCTGAAATTGAATTGTACCGTAACGGTAGATTCATGATCTGATTTATTGAACTTGATATTTCGCAGGTACTGAACGATCGCTGTTCTGTAAGGTGAGCTGGTAGACGAAGAACCTCTTGCAAAACTTTCAAAAACTCCAATACCATCTGGTGATACTTTGATACTAGCATAGATAGTCGCTTTGTCGAGGTCACCCTGGAAAGAATAGCTTGATACAATTCTGCGGTCCCCACTTGTAACCCTTGGACCAACACCGGTACCGGTTCCTGAACCTGTACCACCACCAGTTCCTGTTCCTCTGCCACCACCGGAACCACTGCCATTGCCCACTCCATTACCGGTTCCGCTTCCACCTGCTCTATCATAATCTTCTGCCGTACCACCACCTTTGCCACTTCCATCCGTCGTTTTCCCCAACACTGCTTTTGGTCTTGGTGGCGCAGGTGGTAGTGGATTAGGTTTGGGCTCTGTTTTTACCACCGATTTGTTCTCATTGATTTTAGTAGCCGTCGGCTTGGGGTTATCAGGTTTTAGAATAGGGGGAGAAACTTTTTCATTCACATCTTCTTCAATGTCCTTTGCATCGTCCTCCGTTCCCGGCTGTGGCGGCGCCGAAGCAGTACCCTTTTCTTCAATAGCCTGTACTGGATTACCACCACCTCCGCCACCTCCGGCCTGTTTTATTTGTAAAGGAGGCTCGTCAGGTAGATTTAATTCTACCATGATACCCGGGTCAACCGGGGGTAAAATAATAGCCGGCAGGGTCCATGTCCAAAAGAACATAATCAGCAATAACAAACCGGCAAAACCGGCGGTTATCATTGTCGCCTGTGTATTTTTCCTGGCTTCAAAGGATGCAGACATAGCGTGGGCGTTGTTCATACAAATCTACGTTTTGATAAATTCAGGCTGTAAGTATAGTTCTTCACACCTGTGTATTAACGATGCAAAGCTTGTACAACTTGCATAAAGTGTACCATATGAAATGTTAATATGGCCGCTGAAAACTGTTAATGTTATTACAAGTAATTTTCACCTGCTCATTTATGAAGGAAATACGCATGACGTCATAGTAAAAGAAGTGGGGACTAAATTACACAGACCCCGGAAGTCCTGGTAGATATTCGTTCACCCGGTTAAATTTTAACTTAACCAACCTTCCGCTTTATAAGACTTTTTTTACTGTTTTGTTATTATATCATTTACAGGTGATAAAGCGAAGCCTGGTGGAATAATTGAAAATTGCCGGATGTGTTCTTGAAAAATTTGTTTCATACAATTTTATAGTTGGTAGCGTTTTTGAATCCCTGTGAGAAAATACATTCATTTGAAAAATTGTAATTATGAAAACTAGAAATTTTAAGAACAGTCTATTTGCCTCAGTAGGATTTGTGGCCCTTGCAGCTACTTTATTATTATCAGCTTGCGACAAAGATGACAATGATGATATCAAGAATCCAAGTGTTAAGTACAGTATATCAGGTGCTGCATCCGGTGCACAGGAAGTGCCGGCAGTTACAGGTATTGGTGTGGGTACTATGACCGGATCGTATGATACTGTTTCAAAACAGTTGATCTATACCATCAATTGGACAGGAATATCAGCCGACGCTTCAATGGCTCATTTTCATGGACCTGCATTAGCCGGTGAAAATGCTGGCGTATTAGAACCTCTGACGATTGTCACCAATGGTGTTAACGGTTTAGCTACGGATACTATTAGCGCTTCCGCTGATTTGCATTCCGCATTGATGGCCGGTAAAGTGTATTATAACATTCATACCGTCGCTAATCCCGACGGAGAGATACGCGGACAGGTTAGTCTATCGCCACTGTAAGCAATTTTTATTTATTCCTGAAAACAGATCAGCAATTCTTTTTGGAGAGTTGCTGATCTTTTTAGTAACGTTAAAAAAGTGTTTCATTATTTCTTTTCGACATTTTTAAGAAACGATTCAAAAGAAATAAAGACGCCAGTGTAAGGCCAATGATAAGCCCGAGCCATATACCTGATGCACCCATGTTGAAAACAAAAGCCAACACATATCCGGCAGGTAAACCGACCACCCAATAGGCGACCGCGATCATAATAGTGGGATATTTTACATCCTTTATTCCCCGTAATAATCCTGCACCAATCGCCTGTGTGCTGTCTGATATTTGAAAAATCGCCGCGAAAATGATCAGCATGCCAGCCATTTGCAGTACAGCAATATTATCATTAAAGATCTTCGGCAATTGATTTCGAAACAGGGCAAAACATATAGCGCAAAAAGAGCCGTACAGTAAAGCAACGACCAGCGTACTCTTACCAATGACAGAAATTTTGGGCCAATCATTGCGGCCGAAAGCATTACTTACCCTGATAGAACCCGCTTGCGCCAATCCCATTGATACCATAAAAGTAAAAGAAGCGCAACTCAGAGCTATCTGGTGCGCTGCCTGTGCTACGGCGCCAATGGTGCCGATAATAATTCCGGATACAGCGAAGGCGCCCGCTTCCATACCAATCTGCAAACTGCTGGGAACACCGATATATAGCAATTCATTCAACGTTTTCCTGCGAAGCTTCCATTGACTTTTACTTACAGCAATATATTTTCTGAATGTAGCATGTCTCAGAATGATCAATCCCAATACAACGAACATCAGCGAACGGGTGATAAGCGTAGACCAACCGGCGCCGATCAATTCCAATCTTGGAAATCCCCAATTTCCATAGATCAGTAACCAGTTCAGTAAGATATTAACTGGCATACCTAATAACGATATCAGCATGGCTGTTCTTGTAAATTCAAGTCCGTCAGTAAATTGTTTAAGCGTCATGAACAGCAGCATGGGAATAATGGACAGGCCCATCAATTGCATAAACGGTAAAGCGAGGTTGACCACTTCAGGGTCTTGCCCTAAGTGCAGGAGAATATTCTTGCCAAACACTAAGGTGAGTGAAA
Organism: Chitinophagaceae bacterium; assembly: GCA_031412015.1. Classification (GTDB taxonomy): domain Bacteria; phylum Bacteroidota; class Bacteroidia; order Chitinophagales; family Chitinophagaceae; genus Terrimonas_B. The sequence continues at coordinate 2,032 of JANOCH010000680.1, read as the reverse complement.
TAAGTAGGGCAGTAACAGTACAGAGAATAAAACCATTGAAAAAATAGTGAGATACCAACTGGCTATCACGCCGGCCATGAGCCATTGATACCATTTGTGAAACGGAAATGGTCATGCCAATTCCAATTACAAAAGGTATGTTCATAGCGTTGATCACCAAAGCCGCCGCGGCGAGTTGTTTATAACTGATGGCGCCAACCATGGCCGTGTCGATGATGTGCAAAGCCATCTGCGCCAGTTCGCCAATGATAATGGGTATCGCCAGTTTTATTGTATTTGATGCCTCTGCTCTCATGAATCCCAACTTGCTTTTTAAAAAAGGAGGCGAAGTTAGGAAAGATCAACGAAGTAAGAACTACCCGAATTTGTGATTGAGTGATCAAGGTTGATTTCACGCAGAGGGCGCAGAGATCGCGGAGGTAATCATTCAATGAAATTCCCAGCGTTCCCTGCGTGATATTATCTAATTTAATTGGGATTAATGATGCGCAAAATCAACTTCAAACTTTCCTTTGATCCTTTCAATGGGAGGGTTGAAGTAACCATATTTAAGGTTAGGGAATTCTTCCTTTATCAGTTCCTGCAATTGTTTTACACCCATGCATTCACCGGTATCCGTTACACCGATCTTTCCAAGGTACCAATCAGGATCAATATTAAAATTGCGCCATTGGATCATTTTAAGACCGGTGTTCGTGATCAGCTGACGCAACGCTTCATACTCTGCTACGCTATCCGTCATGCCCGGGAAAACGAAATAGTTAATAGAGGTCCAACCGCCGAATGAGTTGACGACCTTCAGGCTTTCAATAATGTCATCAAAGTCATAATTGTTGGGCCGGTAATAGGGCATGTATATTTCACGACGTGCCGAATTAGTGCTGACACGGATGGAGTCCAGCCCGGCTTCGCACAAGATTTTTACAGCCTCCGGTTTTGATCCATTGGTATTGATATTAATACTTCCTTTGGAAGTATGTTTTCTTATTTCAATGATCGCATCACGAATCGTCTCCCACATCAATAGCGGTTCGCCCTCGCATCCCTGTCCAAAACTAATAATAGGATAGGGGGCCGATTCCAAATGCGGTACCGTGTATTCTACGATCTCTTCAGGTGTAGGTTTGAATTTTAAGCGGTCCTGGGTGGAAACGATTGTTTCCTCGTCGGGCTGTAGCGATATACAACCTACACAATTGGCATTGCAGGCTGGAGACACTGGAATGGGGCATTCCCATCTGCCGAGAAAATAATTTCTTGCTGCCGGGCAATGATAGGTCAATGCGCAATTGTTTGCCAGGTGATCTACCAGGCGATTATGCGGATAGGCTTTCAATAAATGCTTTACACCTTGTTCTACTGTTTTCTGATCATACCCAGAACAGTCTTGCCTGATATCCGATTCTATCCGGGTAGCGGGAACATAAAACTTTTCATTTTGCCAGCCCGCCGCCGTGTAACAAAACAGGGGAAGGGTTGGTGCATCTTTATCGGCTTCATAAGCAGCAAGGTAAAATCCACTGTGCGCAGGTGGAATGAAAGCAGCAACAGCCCAGCCTTTTTCACAAAGTCTCATTTCACCTGTTTCTACATCAATGCCAATGCCTTTGCGGCCAGGTAATTCGTATAAAGAGCCGCCATCCGGCAATTCGATCCAATCTTCTTCGGGTATGGGCAGTGCATCCCAACCGCTACGGCCCGTCACATACAGAGAGGTGTCTTCAAAAATCTTCCCTTTGCCATCGGAGTAGAGAATGTATGGTGAATGTGTTATTGTCATAATAGTCAGATGAGTCAAAAAAGTCAATAGGTCAAAAGTCAAATAGTTAAAGTAGCCGACTGTAGCTGCTCATGGCAAAAGTCGTTAAATTCTTTTTCATTGACGGGTCGTTCTGTCTTTTCGATAAGCTGTTGAATTATCTTATTGTTTTTGAAATCGATGGTAACGAGCCCGTCTTTTAAGATAACGTTACTTAATTCATTCCATAGTATGGTTCGTTTTGGAAAGGAGGGGTAGGTGACCTTCTCAACA
>JANOCH010000679.1:0-3572 GCA_031412015.1 Chitinophagaceae bacterium | reverse complement strand
GTCTTTTTTTCGCCGGATTTATAAGGTATATGTATGTGCCGGTTTGCTTGTTTATTTCTGTGGTATTACTGGCGGTAAGTTATTGGAAGAATAATAAAGAGGCGCAAAAAGGATATTGGTGGGCTTTTGGCGTTTGCGTAGTTGGTATTATTACCGCCATGGTCTTCCAAAATAATGCCTGCGGAAGTCCTTTTTATACTGGCATTGATAAGAAAGGAATTTTCTGGGAAAATATCAGTTACTGGTATCCTTCAGCCATTGCGGCGTTTGTCAATGTTAATCTTGTTGCCGTTCAATTCGGGAAGAATTCATCCATATCGTACCTGGCATGGCAACAGTTGTTCAGTTGGATAAATCTTATTATTTATTTGCCCATCATAATTATTGCTGCTAAATATTTTTACCGGCTCAGGAAAAGAAATGATCCGGGGTTTCCCGCATTTTCTTTTATCGGGTTTGTTTTATCCGCCGCCATCATTGGTGAGCTGGCTTTATTAAGTCTTACCCATTTTGAAAAGCCGACTTCGGGAGGTGTGTGGACTTTTATCGTGGAGGGAAGATACCAGGCCTTCCCGGTGGTCTTTCTGCAGCTATATTTTTTTACATGGCTTGCGAAATCCAACAACTTATTTGCATTCAAAAAAACTTCGTCTTTTGTACTTTCCCTTTTATTTATTCTTTATGTAGTGAACTTCGCTCACCAGGTTTACTATACGGCTAAAGTAGCTGCGAATTACCGCTCTATGAAAGATGAAGTGGTGCGGGAACAGGATTATGTTTTTTTTGAAACGCTCCTGAAAAAAACCATACATGAGAACCCCGAAAAAGATATATTGGTGGTTTCATCGGATAAATATTATCCTTTGCTGGCATCTATACTTGGTAAAAAAGGCATCGCTGACGGTTATAAATTGGATGGCTATAAACCGACCGCTGGTAAGGCATCTATTTTATTTACAGTTATTTTTGGCGCTGAGTTGGATAAATATGAAAATTACCTTCGAGGGACCGATGTAAAACTGGTAAAAAAAGTAGCGGGAACAAGAATTTATATTCAATCCCTAAACCCATAAAACAGCGACCAATTAATGTTGAAAGAGCAGGACTATACAAAGACGTTTGTCATTATTCCGGCATTTAATGAGAAGAAAGCGATCAGTAAAGTGCTGGATGGCCTGGCCACTTTAGGTTGCCCGATGGTTATAGTAGATGACGGATCATTGGAGAATATTAAAGACCAGGTGTCAAAACATAAAAATGTTTTTTACATAAGACATAAGGTCAATCTAGGGCAAGGAGCGGCATTGCAAACAGGAATCGATTTTGCGGTTAAACAAGGAGCTGCTTACCTCGTGAGCTTTGATGCGGATGGGCAACACAGCGTTGAAGATATACCGGCCATCCTTGATCCTGTTGTTAAAGATGAGGCGGACATCGTATTAGCTTCCCGTTTTTTAGCCAAGGGACATCATAATGCTCCTTTTTTAAAAACGATTGTTTTGAAAATCGGAAGATGGGTGAACTATTTTTTTACAGGCTTGTATCTTTCCGATGCGCACAATGGGCTAAGGGCGATGAATCGCCTGGCGGCCATCACTATCCGCATTAACGAAAACAGGATGGCTCACGCGACGGAGATCATCGCACAAATAAAAAAGCATAAGCTCAGGTATAAAGAAGTAGCTGCTAATGTTGTTTACACAGATTATTCAAGACACAAAGGTCAGTCCGTCTTAAATAGCCTGAAGATATTTTTTGATTTAGTTTTACAAAAACTGTTCAGATGAATGGAATACAGATATTATTGATAACCGGGGTGGTGCTGGTGGCTGTTTATTTTTTTGTTCGCCTGCACAATTCGGTGGCGGATATTTTGTTGCTGCTGGCATTGGTTACTGCAGCGGTTGTATTTATATTTTTTCCTGACGCTACCAACAGGATTGCCCATAAGCTTGGTGTGGGAAGAGGGGCCGACCTCGTCTTTTACCTGAGTATTGTTATCTTTTGGTTCGTCATCCTTAAATTATATGTCCGGATCAGGCGATTAGAAAAGATCGTTACGGATGTAGTAAGGAAGGATGCATTGAATGAAGCTGGTAAGGTTTCCTCCACCAATTACTAGCTTTACCAAAACGTCTGTAAAAAAAAGCGGTAAGAATTTATTCATAAAATTCTTACCGCCTTACTTTCTTCCTTCAAAGGAGTCCTATGGACCGGCTAAATTGCTTACATATAACTAAGATTTGTTTTTGGCGTCAACGCCAGCAAAGTTTCATACATCAGCAGGATCGTGTTTTCAATATCATCACGGTGAAGCATTTCCACGGTTGTATGCATATAGCGTAAAGGGATCGAAATAAGGACCGATGGACAACCATCATTGGCATAAGCAAAGGAATCAGTATCCGTACCGGTACTACGGCTTAAAGCCCTCCATTGTACATCGATCTTTTTGTCAGTCGCAACTTTCTCCACCAGTGCTAGCAATTTATTATGTACCGCAGGCGCATAGGAGAGGGAAGGACCTTTGCCACATAGTACATCACCTTCAATATTTTTATTGATCATCGGTGTAGTGGTATCATGCGTTACATCCGTAATGATGGCGATATCCGGTTTGATCCTCCTGGCGATCATTTCGGCGCCGCGCAAACCGATCTCTTCCTGAACCGCATTGACAATGTATAAACCAAAAGGCAATTTCTTTTTATTTTCTTTCAGCAATCTCGCTACTTCGGCGATCATAAAACCACCGACACGATTATCAAAAGCACGGCCTACATAGTTGCCATTGGCCAATTCATCAAAGCCATCCTGGTACGTGACTACGGCGCCGATATGTATTCCAAGCGCTTCCACTTCCTTCCTGTTCCTGGCACCGCAATCCAGCCAAAGATTATCGGTCTTTGGTTGAGTTTCTTTGCTGTCTGAACCGCCAAACCTGGTATGAATGGCCGGCCAGCCAAAGACGGCTTTTACCGGTCCTTTTTTACCATGAATAAAAACTCTTGATGCGGGAGCGGTTTGGTGATCGACACCGCCATTTCTTTTTAAATAGATCAAACCTTCCGCGGTAACATAGTTGACAAACCAACTGATCTCATCGGCATGGGCCTCAATAACGACTTTGAATTTATTATCAGGATTAATGATTCCTACGGCTGTTCCGTAAGGATCTACATAATGGGTATCGATATAAGGTTTCAGGTATTCCAGCCAGAGCTTTTGTCCCCAGGTTTCAAACCCTACAGGGGAAGCGTTGTTGATATAGTTTTTCAGAAACTGGAAGGAGTGATCCGTGATGATCTTTTTCTTTGCCTTAGCTTTTGTCTTTGCAGCTTTTGCCATAGAGATTTGTATTTTAATGGCCGGCAAATTAGTTAAATATCACCGATTGACATGAAGAAAACTCTGATGATAAAGGGAACGAGTGAGGTGTTAGTTAGCGTATCAGCGTAACAGTTCCTTTTTTGAAATACAGGGCTCCGCTAAAATCAATGGCTTTCACCACCCAGACATAAGTATTATTGGACTGCAGTTGCCCGTTGATCCGGCCATCCCAGCCCCGGCCA
>JANOCH010000678.1:0-3141 GCA_031412015.1 Chitinophagaceae bacterium | reverse complement strand
TTTATCGAATAATACATTGCTGATCTTGGTATCATGATGCGTGACCCGAAGTTTAAATTCAGGGTTAGCCATAATATTTCCATACTCAGTTACGATTCCGGCATGAGCCCCCAGCGAACGGATCAAAACCTCAGACTCTTTGATCCTTTCCTTATTCCCTTTTTCCAATGCCATTAAAAATTGCTGGTAGCGCAGGGTCAGATCATGAAAACAGGGAATGGTCAATTTCAGTTTTGTAATATCGATTCCATGCAGCAGGCGGGTAAATCTCCCAAACTGAGTCGCGGCCTCATAAGCCTGTTCCGGTGTTTCCACTACATCTTTGGAATGGGAACCAGCCACAAAAGGAAACAGGCGGAAATATCCTTCGCTCTTCAGGTAAATCATTTCATCGCCATTGCTGGTCGCTACGGGAGAAACGAATGTATAACCCGGATGATTCTTCCTCAGGAACTCACCGATCAGGCTGATATTGTTCGCTATATTTTCAGGCTCTTTAAATACCGCATTATTTACCCTTTGCAAAATATATTCACGACCCGGGGCGATCACTTTCCACGTATTATTAATGAGGCCGCTGCCAAAAGCCTCGACCTTCAGTGATTCTTCTTCCAATCCAAAAACAGGCAAGATTGATCGTGGCATAATGGCTTTTTTACCAGGTATGATGAATAAACTATATACTATTCACCATTCCCCGCATCCGTTCCCATTCATCATATAAGCAAATATAATTTTATGAAATTAGAACAATAATCACCGGCAAATCCATGCAAACGGTTGCCCAAAATTGAAAATATTTTATTTGTTTGAACTGAGTTTGCGAATCCATTGCAATAAGCTTGAGACCGACATTGCTTTATAGTAGCTGACCAGGTCTATTGCTTTCTTGCATTGAGTAGTTTCAATATGTGGAGTAACTTCTCAGGCTTACTCATGTATTTTTCAAGATTAAACAATTCTACTTTTCTGAATTCAACAGGATGGCTTTCACTTTGCAGCGATATCGTTCCTTTCGTTATCGTTTTCCCATCCTGCAGACCGGCTTGCTTTACCCATTTATCCCTGCCATCATATTGCGGCTTTCCATATACCAATACGGTATCGCCCATTACAATATGCTTAATAATAGAATCTCCAAGCACCAGCACTTCAGCAGTTACCCACTGTTCACCATTATAAGTTTTGGAAGTTGAAATGACACAATGCGGTGTAAACAATTTTTCCTGCATCACCACATTGGTGCCGGGTGTGCAGAGATTGTTGGTTGTGCGGGGATCTTTGCCATTGCCGCCCAATAATTGCGCCTCCATAGAAATCGGGAAATCCTGATCGAGCGCCATACTCTCCGGCGATTGCCCGTGCAACATCATTCCGCTGTTGCGTATTGCCCAACCGGGACCGTCTTTTATCTGGTCGCCCACAAACCGGTATTCCACCACTAACAGGTATGCTGAAAATGGTTTTTTATAAAATACGTGACCAAACTGTTCTTTAAATTGATCACCATATTGGTCATAGCTCACTTTTATCGCACCGTTCTCCACCCGGAAAGTATTCCCGAAATTATCATTCACCGGGTGATCCTTGATTTTCACGGTCCATCCTTTCAGGTTTTTTCCATTAAAAAGTTTTATCCATTTACGGGCCTTGATCTCTTTCTGACCGGCACTGTTTATGGCGACCAGCAGGAACAGAGCGGCTAATATGTTTTTCATTTTATAAATAATTTTTTTGAATGAATGAATTACCTGTTTGTCGCGATTACGTGACTGGATGCATTACCAAGGTCGTGGTCATTTCCTCTGTATAATATACTTCCGGTTGATTTTTCTTCGTTGTTCTTTCGTTCAGTATCCTCATCATTAGTTGCATGGCTTTTTCTCCCTGTCCATACGGATATTGTTCTATAGATGCCAACGGAGGGTAAGCGGTATAGCTGGTAATAGGAAGATTGGCATAGCTGACAAATACGATATCCCGGTTTACGTTGATGTTTTGTTTGTAAGCATACTGAACGGCGTCCATGTGTACGTAATCGTTGAACGTGATAATGGCGTTCGGCGGATGCTTTAATGCCAGCAATTTCTTCATAGCGGCCTGGGTGCCTTCTTTTGAAAGATCCGTTCTTTCCACCAGTTGCATATCCACTTTCAATTTCTTTTTCGCTACCCCTTCTATGTATCCCTTCAATCTTTCTTTGCTGGCCTGCAACCTATCCGGCCCGTTAATAAAAGCGATGCGCCGGTATCCTTTATAAAACAACCAGCTTACCATTTCCACTGTTCCTTTATACAGGTTGCAAAACACCTTATTCGCTTTTTCTAATGTCGGCACCCTGTCGAAATACACGACCGGGATATCATACTTATCCAGTGCCTGCAGGTGATCGTATGTGTTGGTCCCTTTGGATAAAGAGATGATCACACCATCCACCCTTTGCTTTTTCATGGTATCTACCACTTTCTTTTCCCTTTCGGGATCATCATAACTCTGGCCAAACAAAATAGTATAATCATGTTCCATTGCTGCCGTTTCAATACCACTGATAGCCTCCGAAAAAAAATCTTCCCTGATAAACGGAAGAATAACGCCAATTACATGTGTTTTCTTTTGTTTGAAAAATATGGCTTGCGTATTAGGCTCATAGTTCATTTCTTTGGCCAGCTGTTGCACCTTCTCCCTTGTCGACAACCCTATTCTGGGATGATTACTCAAAGCCCTCGAAACTGTTGACACAGAAACATTGAGTTTTTTAGCAATTTCTTTTATGGTGGGAGGTCTATTATCCATTACGTTAGTACCAGGTACAATTTACTTGAAAATTATAATCATCATCGCCAGATTTTAATTTTAGAAATCTCATCTTACTGAAAGTTGAACATCTTAAATCAGTAATTGGACCTTCAGGAAATATAGTCTCCGCTTAAACTAAATATGAAACACAGAGTCACCAAGGCACGGAGTCACGGAGAAAATAACCTGCCGTTAGAAGCAACTCTGTGCCTTTGTGCCCCTGCGTCTCCTATGTTTACAAATTAAGTAAAAAAGTTCTTTGAGATAGAATTAAGATACCAATAGATTTGATTTAAAAAAGTGAAAAAAGGGTGAGAGCGAATTTGCGGCTAAACAGCTCTTGAA
>JANOCH010000677.1:0-9621 GCA_031412015.1 Chitinophagaceae bacterium | reverse complement strand
GGTTAATACTTTGTACGATTTTATTTACACTTCCCGCCTCCGCCTTTCCTTCGGAAAAATGGTACACTAAAATCCCGAAGATTGACAAGTGGGTTCACATTGGTCTTATTTCCATTTTGTCTTTTCTTTTTTGCTGGGGGATATACAAACAGAATGAGAACGCTGAAAAAAATAAACAGAATTTTATCCTAACCGGAATAATATGCCTGGGCTATGGGATCATGATCGAGTTCATTCAACGGGATTTTATACCTAACCGTTCATTTGATATGGGAGATGTTATTGCTGACGGAGTAGGCTCCCTCGCCGGAGTTATTTACAGTTTCATAAGGTATATAAAAAAATAGACCCCTGTGGAAACAGGGGTCGCAACCAAAACTAACTGCTTATGAGAAAATCGTCTGCTTTTATATTGCAATAACTTTTATTAATTCTATTATTATTCTATAACGCAAATTTACTGCCATTTGTGTAATCGGTGCTGTTAACGAATATGTAAAAGAACCAGAGTCGTATTTTCACCCCAAATCTTACTACTCCATTATCAATTTGTGGATTTTATTCCTGATTATAACAACTAATTGATAACTCTTAGAAAAGCAATAAATTTTTAAAAGAACTAGATGTACCTGGCAACACTACTCATTATACAGAAATCAGAGCAAACACAATCTTTTGACGTTACCTGTTATTAAAAACTTGCAGCACTAACCGAAAAAGTTTTGAGCGGCAAAAAAAAAGATCAATTGGCATTAATTGTTAACTCATTGCCAATACAGTCGTTGCTAATTAAAAAAACCTTTGATGAGGTCCGTTATACCGCCTCCTCCCTTTGCCTGTTGCTGCTGGTTTTGCTGAGCCCCGCGGGTTACCTGGCTAATGATATCCTGCAGATCAAATCCACCACCGTTGCCATTATTACCACCACCATTTCCGCCACCTGTAAATTGTTCTATTAAACCCTGGAAATTAAAACCGCCTCCTGCATTAGCGGTAGCAGCATTGCCACCTGTCAACGAACCGATCAGATCATTGAGATCAAATCCTGAATCTGAAGGATCGCTGCTGGTAGTTCTTGTTACCAGCCCGTTCAATACATTTGGAATAAGATTGTTGGCTACCTGGCTGGCCTGACCGGGGTTCATATTGAACTTTCCTACCAGTTTACTTACCAGGTGGCCGATCATCATCGATACCATTGGATTTTTTATCAAGCCCCCGATGCCACTGGTTTGATTTCCCTGGTTATTTCCACCACCGCCGGTAAACATTGAAATGATATCCTGGAGACCACCGCCTGCCAGCATATTTTGCATACCGCCTGTAATGGTGTTAGTGGCTTCTGCGAGAACCGCATTATTTTCTTCGTTGGGAATATCGGGATTATCAATAACTACATCCTTTCCATACTGTTTTACCAGTGCTGAGATCTGTTCAAGCATATCGTTACCTTTTTAGATAAGGAAGTTACTTGATTTTTATACTATATGCGTAAACTATTAAAAATATAATCTACACCTGGTTGGTCATCTTTTCAGAATTTTCTGCGAATTGCAAAGCATCAATAAATTCCTGGATATTGCCATTCAATACATCGTCGAGGTTATAAACGGTCAGCCCGATCCGATGATCGGTGACACGACCTTGCGGGAAATTATAAGTCCTGATCTTGGCGCTACGGTCGCCCGTACTTACCAGACTCTTCCGGTGTCTTGAAATTTCTTCTTCCTGCTTTCTTACCTGCTCTTCATATAATTTAGTACGAAGCATCTGCATGGCTTTTTCCCTGTTACCTAATTGGGATCGCTCGGTTTGGCAAACAACCACGGTTCCGGTAGGAATATGGGTAAGCAGTACTTTTGTTTCTACCTTATTTACATTCTGACCACCGGCTCCACCGCTTCGGGCGGTTTCCATTTTTACATCCGCCGGGTTCAATTCAAAATCGACCTCCTCAGCTTCGGGCATTACTGCAACCGTTGCTGCCGAAGTATGCACTCTGCCACTTGTTTCGGTATCAGGCACTCTTTGTACACGATGCACGCCACTTTCAAATTTCAGAATACCATACACGTCATCACCCGTTACTTCCAGTTGCACCTCTTTATAGCCTCCCACCGTTCCTTCATTTTCACTTAGTATAGCGGTTTTCAGGCCTCGTCGTTCACAATAACGGATATACATTCTCAGCAGGTCACCGGCAAACAAACTCGCTTCATCGCCACCCGTACCAGCACGTATTTCCAATATTGCATTTTTTTCATCCTGCGGATCTTTGGGTATCAGCAGTTGCCGTATATGAGCTTCGGCTTCCTCCTTTTTTTCTTCTAAACCAGGAGCTTCGGTTTTGGCAAGCTCTCGCATTTCTTCATCATCACCATTCAACGCTTCCTTATAAAAATCCATATCATCCAGTATCTTTTTATAATCGGTGTAGGCATTGACAATCTTTTCGAGACTACGATATTCCTTACTTGTTTCAGCAAATTTTCTGTTGTTGCTAACGATCTCCGGATTGGTCAAGGCCACACCTAACTGATCAAATCTTCCTTTTATCGCTTCTAATCTGTCTAACATAAAATGAAATACTAAGTACTAAGTCCGAAATTTGAACCCTGTTTTACCCGGCGCTTCAAATCGGGTCGGCAAAGTTAAAGAAATACGGCATGGCATTTCACAAGTTCAGGGCGGATCAGTTGTTTGATGGTTATCGGCTACATGATGACCAGCAGGTACTGATCATTTCGGAAAAAGGTATTGTTGAAAATATCGTTAGCCTCACTGATGCGGGAGATGATATTCAGTCGTTCAAAGGGATACTTACTCCCGGTTTCATTAACTGTCATTGCCACCTGGAATTGAGCCATATGAAAGGCTATATTCCCGAACGAACCGGCTTGACAAAATTTGTTACCCAGGTGATCCAAGACAGGCATTTCGCCGAAACAGAAATTTTAGAGGAAATAGAAAAAGCAGAAAATGAGATGCTGAGCGGAGGCATTGTAGCGGTAGGAGACATCTGCAATAATAACCTGACGATACCTCAAAAGATAAAAGGAAGACTCCGGTATCACAATTTTATTGAAGCCAGTGGCTTTCTGCCTCAACTGGCAGAACAACGATTTAAAAGATCGGTTGATTTTTATAATGAATATGCAGGACAATCCGGCCCGGAATCCTCTAACTCAATCGTACCTCATGCGCCGTATTCTGTGTCGGAAGAGTTGTGGGAAATGATCATTCATTTTCCGGGTAACCAAATAATGACCATACACAACCAGGAAACAAGGGGAGAAAATGAGTTGTTTTTAAACAGGCAAGGAGAGTTCCTTGATTTTTACCAGGCATTGGGAATGGATGCTTCCTTCTTCCGACCGTCTGGAAAAACCAGCTTACAAACCTATCTGTCAAAATTTTTGCCCCATCAGCAACTGATCCTTGTTCACAATGTCCATACTTCCGCCGATGACCTGGCGTATTGTCGTGAAGCGGCCAATACCCGCAGCCTATACTGGTGCTTTTGTCCAAACGCTAATCTGTACATTGGCGGCGAATTACCTGACGTCGATATGTTTATCCAGCAGGACCTTTCAATTGTCTTAGGTACAGATAGCCTGGCGTCCAATCATCAACTGAGTATTGTAGCGGAAATGCAAACCATCCGGCAGCACTTTCCATCTGTTAAAACCGGGCAATTGCTCGGCTGGGCCACGATTAATGGTGCCAGGGCCTTGCATCTGGACAACTTATTAGGTAGTTTTGAACCCGGAAAAAAGCCGGGCGTGGCGCTAATTGAACCAAGTTTTTCGGGCTCAAAGCGCCTATTATAGCCATCAGGATATAAAAAGGTCACTCCCGGCACAATAGAGAAATGAAATTTGTGTTTTAGCAAGGCTTTCCACCCTGTAAAAGCTTTTATTCCGGATGAAATTTATTTTGGTCATACTGATTCTTTCTGCCACCGTTTTTTGCCTATCCTTCAACCTAAGGCAAAAAAAGGAATATAAGAGCCTGTATGCGACCGCGGTGGGCGAATTCAAGCAACAGCAATATCAATTACGAAAAGTCGTAACACAGTCGGATGTCAATTCCGAAACTGGCAGGGGCCAAATCAAAGAACAAATACGGGTCAGCCGGGTCAAATTAAAAGCCATTGATTTCTGGCTCCGATATTTTGAACCCATTGCCTATAAGAAGATCAATGGCCCGCTACCCGTAGAATGGGAAACAGAAGTCTTTGAAAAATACGAGCCTCCCTATCGCAGACAGGGAAGCGGAATTACCTTAGCGGAATTATCACTGGAAGAAGAAAGAGTTCAAAAAGATTCTCTTCTCTCGTTGATCGATACATCATTGGTAGCCTTGCAAACTTTTGAAGCTGATTCAATAACTACCCAACTAGATACTTATCACCATTTCTTTTTAGCCAATCGGCTTTATTTACTAAACCTGGCTTCTATTTATACAACAGGTTTCGAATGCCCGGATACCGACGATATCATTCCTGAACTTCGGATGATGCTTTCATCGGTAAAAAAGATCTATGATAATTTTGATTCAAATTTCCCTCAAACAGCTTTATCAAAGGAATATCTTGATCTGTATGACAAGTTCACCGCTTTTGTAAACCATCAATCACCCGACTTTTCCTTATTCGATCATTTCAGCTTTATAAAAGATTTCGTCAACCCTTTGTTCAGGTTAAACCAGCAGCTTATTAACTCCTATGGCGTAACCACTATCAGCCTGATGGATTTCTCCTTAGAAAATTCTGCTTATTCCATTTTTGATAAATCATTGTACACTCCGCAGAATACAAAAGGAATATTTTCTTTAGTAGAAGATGAAAACATTCTAGCGGAAATAAAAAAAATAGGGAAACTCCTTTTTTATGATCCCCTTCTTTCCGGCAATAATAAACGCAGCTGCGCTTCTTGTCATAAGCCAACCGAATTTTTTACCGATACTACGCTGGTCACGGCTTTTCAATTTGACGGTCAACAACATGTTCCGCGGAATACTCCCTCATTAGTGAATGCTGTTTTTAATCATCTTGTCATGTATGATGGGAAACATATTGCCCTGCAGGGCCAGGCAAAAGATGTGATACAGAACCCGATAGAAATGAACAGCAATGAAAAGGAGCTGCTTAAAAAACTTTTAAGTTGTAAAGAGTACAAAGAGGCCTTTAAAAAATTTGCGCAATATACACCAGAAGAAAAAGACATATCGTTAACCCATATTGTTTCCGCCATTACCTATTACTATGCTGACTTTAGTAATTATTATTCGCCATTTGACGATGCTATGAACAATAAGAGAAATCTGAACAGCGCGGAAAAAAGTGGATTCAACCTATTTATGAGCAAAGCGCAATGCGGCACCTGTCATTTTATTCCGCAGTTCAATGGTGTTAAACCTCCCTATGTTGGGTCAGAGTTTGAAGTGATAGGCGTACCTGAAGACAGTGCGTATAAAAAACTAAGCCCCGATAAAGGAAGGCATGTTATTAATTCCGTTGATGAAATGATGAATGCTTTTCGTACCGGCACTGTCAGGAATGCGGCCCATACAAAGCCTTATATGCACAATGGCGTATTTCAAACCCTTGAACAGGTGATCGATCTCTATGATGCGGGTGGCGCCGTAGGTAAAAAATTAAAAATTGATAACCAAACCCTGTCCGCTGACTCACTGCGCTTAACGAAGGAGGAGAAAAGCAACCTGGTCGCCTTCATACATTCGTTAAATGAAAATGTTATTTTTGAAACGCCCCCGGTTACCTTACCAGTTTCTTCTAACAAGAGTTTAAACAATCGTAAAGTTGGCGGAGAATATTAAAAAAAATGAAACCTATCCTTACCATATCAATACTTTTTTTGTGCGCACTTATATCCTACCAGTGTGTTACACAAAAGAAAACGGAATACGAAATTCCCGGTCATGTAACTAAAGAGAACCGGGAGCTTTTCATCGAAAAATGTGAGAAAGGTAAAATTCTTTACAAACTTCACTGCGGTGGCTGTCATGGCATTTTTTCAAAAGGAAAAGATGGTGTACCCAATTTCTCAAAAACCCAGATTGACAGTTATCATGCTGCCGCTTTGATCGGTATTGATCCCCGCAATCATGCAGTAGCAAAAAAAATGAGCAGCGATCAAATAGACCAGATCATTACTTTTTTAAGATTGAGGAAAATAGATAAATGATCTTTGCGGCGATGGAAGCTCAAAATAAACTAGCTTAATATCTCTTTCAATACAGGTAAGGTTCTCATATTTCCAAAATCCTGGACATGTAACTTATAATAAACTTCGTAGGTAAATAACAAGTTGCGCCTGAATTCATGATTTAGCTTGATATCCTTCAACTCATCGGGTTGCAGCACTTTCAATAATTGTGAGGTAATAAAAGCTTGCTTGTCGTCCAGGAAATGAGGATGGCGGGGTTGCTCCTGTACGAAATCGCCTTCCTGGAGATCGAGAAATGAACGAACCTCCGAAAAATTATCACTGATCCTGAATCCAAAAAATACCGGCAGGTGAAGCGCAAAGAACAAGGGAAAGTTAGCCGCGACCGTATCGGGAGCTGTATCAAGGTGCAAAAAAGTATCTTCCACAAAATGGAAAAGTTCAGGATTGGCTTCCGGTTGTTTCAGGCATTTGGTCAGCAACTCGACCATAAATAAGGCCACCGCATTTTTCTTTACATCAGATAAGATTTGTTGGTATAAAACAGCCCACCTGAATTCTTTGATACGTTGTAATTGTTTCAGCTCATTGTGATAGACGATCATTTCCAATATAGCTGAGGGCTGAAATAAATTCGCTTTACCACTTCCCTTTTTTGTTGAAGCTCTCACCCCATTGACAAGGTATGACTGAAGACCTGATAGTTCCGTGAAAATAGTAACGATCACACTGGTCTCACCATACTTTACCGTACGAAGAACGATGCCTTTTGTATGATGAAGTTTATCTGACACAATTATTTATTGATAAAAACAATTTTAGCTGCTTTTTTTTCGGTTCGTTCATCATTACTTACCAGCACTAAATAAACACCTGTAGAAATTCTTCTTCCTTTATAATCCCTGCCATCCCAGGTTGCCTGGCCACCGGTGGCTATTGTTTGATATACAAGACTGCCATTCAGTTCTGTAATTTTTACCACGGCATTGGTCACTAATCCGCGTATACCAATAGTGCCAGTATATCCCGGCGGCACCGGATTTGGGAATACCAATACGCTTTCATTTGTTTCTCCCCCTTCTGTCGCGGTACTTCGAAAAGAACAAATTCCCCTGGCTGTCGCAAAATATACTTCACCGGTTTTTCCGTCTATCGTAATTTTTATTACATCATTACTCAACAAAGGACTATTCGCTTCCGTAAATTGATAAATAACTTTTTCGCCGGTGGCACTCACCAGCCATGCTCCGTTGCGGGTTGCTATCCATTTTCTATCCGCGCCGTCTATTGCAATACTATTCACTTCTTCTCCGCCAAATAAATACCCGACAAAAGCTCCTTGCTGTACAACCGGCCATACAGCTTCGCAACCCTGCCCGGTAAATACATCCTGCGGACATTGAACAACTCCAATACCATTTGTGGTGCCCACCCAGATAAATCCGTTCTTGTCTTTTGTAATGGACAATACATTGTCATTGGGCAGGTTACCATTGCCAGCACCGCCCTTAAATATCTTCCAACGGTCATCACCCGTATTTTCAATGGCCGTCCCATGATCAAAACAAATTAATCCACCACTTTTTGGTGCTATTACCCATTTATAATTGTTATCGTCAACAACAACCTGTGCCAGTTGGTTTTCTATCAAAGGAAAAGGAATAGAAAGCTTAGTTACGGTTGCATCCGATTTTTTTACAACCAGTGGTTGGGCGGCACCATAATTAGAAATCCATAGATTATTTTCCCGGTCAAATGCCAAACCGGCTACACGATAACTTGAAGGATCGATAATTGTCGGGCTTAAAAAATTTTGCTTAAATATTTCGAGCGACTGATCGGCTTTTACATGGAGCAATCCCCCTCCATAAGAGCCTGCCCATATAGTTTCATCTTTTGGATCAATAGCAAAACTGATAAAATCTAACAAGGTATCCAATTGCCGATAATTGCTATTATCAATAGTAGTCCAGGTTCCCTCTTTGAAAATGTAAATACCGTCCGTATTATTCATCGGGTTCCATAATTGATCAACGCCTCCAGCCGTTGCATAAACCGACTGGTTGGAAACCGTGGCCTCACCTGTTGCTATTCCGCCGGGAGAATTTGGTTTGTATTGTTCAAACGATGTGGTATTGAATTGGGAAAGTCCGCCAAACTGATCTGCTATCCAGGTATCAGCTCCAGCACCAATAGCCTTTCGTGGAAAAGAGATAAAGGAAGGTTGTTGAAATATATTGGCAACAATACCATCTATATTTAAAATCGTCACCTTACTTTCTCCGTTTGCTTTTCGCTGACATAAACTGATCTTGTTTTCTGAAGCAGTCATGCTAATGATGGGCCATCCATCCTGGTAAAATAAATTCCAATCGGTTCCATCCTGGATAAACACAGAATCACTTTGTTGAACTATTACTTTGTTTTGAAGTGTCAGCACATTTTGACAAGCACCGGTAGCCAATCCGTTCGCTCCGCTTACTAGTTGCCAGTTATTATAATCAGCAAGATTGGCAACGTTTGCTGCTGCTTTTTTTAAACCCTCGTCTGTTGCCGCATAAAAAAAGATACCATCATTCGAAAGACCGTTGACTTTTACCTGGTTGCCACCCGCGCCAATCAACCAGGATTCCTTTATTTCATATCGCTCGCCGTCGATAACAACCACTCCAAGCCCGGTTGACAGGTAATAGCTCTTTGCCAGTGAATAAATATTGTAAATGTTCTTATCGCCGGTAACATTATCCCTCTTCAGATCCGGCACATTAATGATGTCATTTCGGTAAATGATATCAATATTGCTATTACTATAGCCAACAACCAATTTTTCATTGGTAGGGTCATAATAAATTGCATTAATACCCGTTTCACTTAGCCCGGTGATCCTGCTCATCCGTTCGATGGTTTTATCATTGGTAGCAACGGTGAACAGGCTATAAGGAGTGGCGCAAAATATTTTTCCATCACCGGCTGCGAGGTCAATGGCGCTGTTATAAGGGAGATGTTCCCGCCAAAGCCCGATAGGAGGAAGAGGCTGTTGTGCAGCCAGGGAAACAAAAGCAAACAAATATAAGGTCAGGAAATAAGTTCTCACCTATCAAAAATATTGCAAACCACTGAGACCGCCCTTCTGTAATAGACGATTAGACAATTGGGGATCAAATTGGTCATTGGAGTTGTTGTGCTTTTTTATGTTTCTTTGCATGCCTGACCCTTTTAAACAGCCTGCTGGTAAAATAAAATAATATGTGGCGAAAAACCGGACAATTCATCCTTGCAAACCGTATCCTTCTGCTGATCATTCTTTTTGCGGCTACCGCATTTATGGCTTATCACGCCTCCAAAGTTGAATTAAGCTATGAATTCACCAGGGCTATTCCCGCTAATCATCCGGCCAACAAGACCTACCAGGCGTTTAAACAAAAATATG
>JANOCH010000676.1:0-5624 GCA_031412015.1 Chitinophagaceae bacterium | reverse complement strand
GTCGCAGATCGGGCAATCCAATGGGTGATTCAACAAAAGAAATTCCACCACACCGGCCCTGGCGTCCTTTACCCTTTCGCTGGTAATGTTTTTGACAACCATCCCATCCATTACCGTAGTTCTGCAGCTCGCTACCAGTTTGGGCATCGGCCTCGGATCAGCTGTTGACCCGGCAGCAACCTCCACCAAACAGGTTCGGCATTTACCACCACTACCCTGCAACTTGCTATAGAAGCACATGGCAGGAGGTGTTACATCGCCACCTATCCGGCGTGCAGCCATGAGGACAGTAGTTCCCGGCTCCACATCGATGGTGATATTGTCAATGGTTACTTTAAATAATTTCTTTTCTTCCGCCATAAATATTTTCTTAACCGCCTTAAGCAGGTGTCGCTATTTGTAATGGTTCGGCATAATGGGCCAACCCATAATTTCTTTTTGTACACTCATCCGGGTTCAGCACATGCCATTCAAATTCATCCCTGAAATGCCGGATAGCTGCCGCTACCGGCCAGGCCGCCGCATCACCTAACGGGCAGATCGTATTACCTTCTATCTTTCTCTGAATATCCCAAAGCAGGTCGATATCACTGATCTTGCCCTGCCCTTTATCCAAACGCAATAATAATTTTTCCATCCAACCTGTTCCTTCCCTGCAGGGAGAACATTGTCCGCAACTTTCATGACGATAAAACCTCGCTAACGTGTAGGTGTGTTTCACCACACACTGATCTTCATCCAAAACAATAAATCCACCTGATCCCATCATTGACCCGGTAGCAAATCCACCGTCACTAAGACTTTCATAATTCATCATCCTCTTATCACCTTTCGCTGTCTTCAATAAAAGGTTAGCGGGCAAAATAGGAACAGATGAACCGCCCGGGATACACGCCTTTAATCTTTTTCCTTTGGCGATACCACCGCAATACTCATCACTGTAAATAAACTCTTCTACCGAAATCGTCATATCAATTTCAAAAACACCGGGCTTTTTAATATTCCCGCACGCTGAAATGAGTTTGGTTCCGGTTGATTTTCCCATGCCGATCTTAGCATACTCGTCACCACCTTCATTAATTATCGGAACAACCGCAGCGATGGTCTCTACATTATTTACCACCGTCGGACAATCCCATAAACCCTTTATCGCCGGGAATGGTGGTTTAATCCTTGGATTGCCTCTTTTACCTTCCAATGATTCCAGCAAGGCGGTTTCTTCTCCACATATATAAGCTCCGGCACCGCGCTGCACATAAATGTCGCAATCAAAACCACTTCCTAATATATTTTTACCCAGGAAGCCATTATTCTTTGCTTCCATGATCGCTTGTTCCAAAATATCAACTATCCACGCATATTCACCACGGATATAGATATAGGAACGATTAGACCCCAATGCGAAAGAAGAAACTATCATTCCTTCGATCAACAGGTGTGGAATGAATTCCATCAGGTAACGGTCTTTAAAAGTACCGGGTTCGCTTTCATCAGCATTCACTACAAGGTAGCGTGGAACTCCTTCCGGTTTTGCCAAAAAACTCCATTTCATTCCTGTTGGAAAACCTGCGCCTCCACGACCTCTCAATCCGCTCTTCTTCACTTCTTCTGTAATATCCCCCGGGGCCATTTTCAGAGCCTTCTCTACGCTGCGATAACCACCTTCGCGACGGTAAACATCGTAGAGCCTGATTTTCTCAACATGAGCTTTATCTAATAGTAATTTTCTTCCCATATAACCCTGGTCCCCAAAGGGACATTTTATTTTTTACCTGACAGCCTGTCTTGCAAACAACAGCCATCTCTTTCCTTTTTTCACCCACACTTCTAAAACTTTCAAATGAAACTTCCCATTCTTTCCGTTCAAATTGGCGCTGATATCGGCAATAAACCTTGCATGCGCCACATTACCATTGATCTCCACCTTCAAACTATCTTCTTCATAACTTATATAGCTCATATATCCGGTTTCGATATTCCTGAGCATATCTGTTTTTGTTTCTATCCAGCCATTACTATGACCATAACTCAACGCCTTATCCGTTTGCTGGTTAATAGAAACGGTATTCTTTTTTACCAGGTCCTGGTGAAACTCTCTAATAGTCATCCCCAGCTTTTCAGTGGCAACCTGGGCCTGCAGCAAACCCGCGAACATCAAAATCAATATCGTCACAGCGGCTTTCACTATTTGACTTTCGTCAGCACATACTTATCTGCCAGCGCCCCTTCAATTTTTTTACCGTCCATATCCAGTTGTATAATGCGGCCCTCCGTTACAAAATATTTGGAAGGTCCGTTCTCTATTCCCTCCAGCTCAATCTTGAAACCATCAAGCCAATTCCATTTTCCGTTACTGTTACTGACTTTCGAATCTTTCTTTCCCAGGTATTTTGCTGACAACATAAATGTATTATCACTATGCAACATGATTTCTGTTTCAATTCCTTCACAATCAGCACAAGGCACTGTTCCTTTATAAGTACCGGCCCAATCCAGCGACGTTCTCGCATCATCACCGGTTGATGTTTCATTTTTTTCCGCAGAGCCAACGGTCGTTGTAGTAGTATCCCTTTTTTCGTCGTTGCTATTGCCGTTGTTGTTACAGGCAAACAGCACCATCACTAAACAACCAATGACAAAACATTTCTTCATAGCATGCAATTGTTTTAGTTATTAGTGGCAGCGGTTCTCCGGCACTCTTCGATGATCGCGTCTACTTTTTCCTTCGTCAAATGTTCCCTGTAATGTTTGCCCATCTGCATCATCGGCGCATAACCGCAAGCTCCTAAACATTCTACTGTTTTCAGGGTAAACATACCATCGGCACTTGTCTGCCCGGGTTTGATCCCAAGTTTTTCCCCGATGTAATCAATGATATCATCGCAGCCACTTACCATACAAGGACCGGTTTGGCAAACTTCAAACAGATATCTTCCGACCGGTTTGAGGTTAAACATACTATAAAAGGTAGCTACCTCATACACTTCTATGGATGTAAGATTAAGCAAGGAAGCTACATAGTCCATCACCGGTACATCCAACCAGCCACCAAACTCCTCCTGCGCCAGGTGCAGTACCGGAATGACGGCGCTTTTCTGCTTTCCCTCCGGATAAAAAGAAATTATCCGCTGGACTTCCTTTAATTTATCATTTGAAAATTTTATCATATGCCCCCATCCCCTAAAGGGGAGTTTTGATACACTCCGCTATAAACGGAATGCTTATTATTTATAGAATTTAAAAATCTCATCTCTTTCAAAAAATACTTTCTCTGATACAATATTCCCCCTGATCTAAGCTCCCCTTTAGGGAACAATGGCACTACGCGTCCATCTCTCCGGCGATAAGATTTAAGCTACTCATCACAATGATCGCATCGCTTAGCATTGAGCCTTTCGTCAATTCCTCGTATGCCTGGTAGTAGATAAAGCAAGGTCTACGGAAATGTAAACGGTAGGGCGTTCTGCCACCATCGCTGATAAAATAAAAACCTAATTCACCATTCCCACCCTCAACACTGCTGTATACTTCACCGGCCGGCATCTCAATTTCGCCCATGATGATCTTGAAGTGCCAGATCAGCGCTTCCATCTTTGTATAAACATCTTTCTTTTCAGGCAAATAATATTCGGGCACATCGGCGTGATAAACATCAGCCTCCGCGCCTTTGAACTCCTGTACTTTTTTAAAAGCCTGTTCCAGAATGCTCAGTGATTGCCACATTTCCTGGTTGCGAACCAGGAACCGGTCATAGCAGTCACCGGTTGTTCCTACCGGAATATCAAATTGGAAATCTTCATAACTGCTGTAAGGACTTGTAACTCTTACATCGTAATCTACACCGGCAGCACGAAGGTTGGGACCCGTAAATCCATAGTTCAATGCCCTGTCTGCACTAATGGCTCCGACGCCCATCGTTCTCTCCATAAATATCCGGTTGCGGGTAAAAAGATTTTCAAACTCTTTCAACACCCTGGGATATTCATCAAGAAATTTTTGCAATTTCTGAAAAGCTATATCATTGAAATTTCTTTCAAAACCGCCGATACGGCCAATATTGGTCGTAAGCCTGGAACCGCAAACTTCTTCATATATTTCATAGATCAGCTCCCTGTATTGCATTACATACAGGAAACCAGTATAGGCACCGCTATCAACACCCACAATAGAATTACAAATAAGATGATCGGAAATACGGGCCAGTTCCATGATGATGACACGGAGATAGTCAACCCGCTTTGGCGTTTTTACGCCCAATAATTTTTCGCAGGTCAGGTGCCAGCCCATATTATTGATGGGCGATGAACAATAATTTAAGCGGTCAGTTAGGGGTGTGATCTGGTATAGCGGGCGGTGTTCAGCAATTTTTTCAAATGCCCGGTGAATGTAACCGATGGTTTGTTCTGTCGAAACAATACGTTCCCCATCCAGTTCCAGGATATTTTGCATTACACCATGCGTAGCCGGGTGAGTAGGGCCCAGGTTTAACGTGGTAGTTGTCTTCTCTATACTTCCTTCCGGTAGTTTTATATGCTGTTCAGACATGATGCCCCAGCCCCTAAAGGGGATTATTAGTTTTTATTATTCAAATAATATTCTCACCTACACTATGCTTCTCCGATTCTGTTAATGTTCCATGATCCGTTTTCTCTGTACCGTACCCTAACGTACCACCTCTTCCAAACATTTCATCATCTTTATCCACACGAGTCTGATCTTCTAATGGGTATTGCTTCCTCATCGGGAAATAATCCATTTCATCCACGTTTAATATCCGCTTCAAATTCGGGTGACCCACAAAATTTATTCCATAGAAATCATAGGTCTCTCTTTCCATCCAATTGGCTGAAGAAAATAAACCGGTGGCTGTATAGACGTCGGGTTTATTGATACTTGTAAAAACTTTGAAACGGATGCGGACATTATCCGCGAGGTTGTGGAGGTGATAGACCACGGCCAGCTCCTTTTCCTTAGCATCGGGATAATGTACTCCGCATAGATCGGTAAGAAACCTGAACTTCAATTCTTCATCATCGAATAAAAAATTGAGCACTTTGAGGTTAAGTTCTTTTGGCGCTTCAAATGTGAGCATGCCATAAGGCTCTTCAAAGCCAGTGACCTGGTCGATGAATTTCTCTGTTAGTCTTTGTTTGATCTGTTCGTTGGTCAATGCCATTGTAAAAATTCCAAATTGAAAATACCAAATACCAAAACCCTGTTCAGGATGGAATTTGGGATTTGTTTCCCCGGATTCATTTTATTGTATGCCGTAACTTTCCAATAAAGCTTTGTACTTCTCACCATTTCTTCTTCTCAAACTTTCTCTTCCCACCAAATCTTGTATCCTCATCACTCCGTCAATAATAGCTTCCGGTCTTGGGGGGCAACCCGGCACATATACATCCACTGGTACTACCTGGTCAATCCCCTGCAATACACTATACGTATCAAAAATACCTCCGCTGGAAGCACAAGCGCCAACAGCTATTACCCATCTTGGCTCAGCCATTTGCAGGTAAACTTGCTTCACAACCGGTCCCATCTTCTTAGCGACCGTTCCCATTACCATCAACAGATCACATTGCCGGGGAGAGAAACCCACCCTTTCACTTCCAAAGCGGGCA
>JANOCH010000675.1:0-4905 GCA_031412015.1 Chitinophagaceae bacterium | reverse complement strand
AGGGGCGCATCCTGTTCGTTAAGTTCCGACGCACCACCGGGATACGTTGGCATTATTCCAAATCCAAATTTCTGTTTGTGGTTGATCGCATCGTTTATCTCCCTGTCAAATGCGGCCCAGTCATAAACACTATTTTCTTTCTCGAGATCCTTCCAACTGAAGCGGTAATATTTATCCAATCTCTTAGCATCAGCTGAATCCGAAATTATCCTTACACGATCCTGGTCATGCCACTGCTCAACTCCGCGTCCCGGTGCCACTATGTCGTGATCATCATAAGGGATATTCTTAAATGATAAAGTAGTGGGGACAGGAACAGGATTGGACTGTGAGTTTTTGCAACCTGCCGCAATGATCAATGTAAACACAAAAAAGGACAACCCATGTGAGCAAATAATAAGACAATGGTTAACTAATCTTTTACGTGGCAAGCTGCTGGAATCTATCATCGGCATGGCAATTTGATTTTGGGATAACGGTTATAAATTTCTTTAAAAATAAATAAATCATGGGGAGATTTCTATAGGAGAAACACAATTTAAATGCAGTATAGTACCTGCAATGGAAACAAGGGGGCAAAAAAAGACCCCATAAAGTGCTATGGGGTCTTTTTTGAAATTAGAATAAATATTATTGAATGATCATTTTCTTCACGGCAGAAAAATCACTCGTCTGTATCTTATAAAAATAGAGACCGCTGCTTAACATTCCCGAATTAAAACTCACTGTATGCGTTCCCTGTTCCCTTGATCCATTTACTATTACTTTTACTAATCGGCCGTTCATGTCAAACAGCGATAAGTTAACGCTTGATGCAACGGGAAGACTATACTGAATACGAGTTTCGTTCCTGAATGGGTTAGGATAGTTTTGATCAAGCGAGTAGGCTTTTATGCCTTCTGACTGAAGGGTTGATTTTTTAGTTACGGGAGATAGTATCCTGGATGAATTGACCTGTTCAGTGTCTGGCGGAGCGGTGGATGATCGTAGACCCTGCGCACAATTAGTTGGCGTTACCGCAAGCGTTTGCAAAGTTCCGCTTTTCGTTAAACCCGTGCTGTCAGTCACGCTGGTGAGGTTGAAAGTATAGCTATTAACGGTATTGTTGCTAAATAGTACATCCACCCAATAGTTAGCCGCATTGAAAGAATTGGCGGGGAAGGTGGGATTAGCTCCATATCCATAAAGGCCATTACCACCTGCTGTGATGTTATCTAATGCTGTCAGCGGTCCATTAGTTGCCGCATTTGTCAAACCAGCCGGGGTTGCTGCATAGTAACCGCTTGATGTATGATAAGAAGCTATATAAGTTGTATTGGCTAATACTGCCAGTGGTGTCGTGAATAAAGCTTCCTGCCATCCGCTGGCCGTTACGTTGTTGAATACAACACTGTCTATCAAAGTTCCTGATGATGTCCATAAATGCCCTGTGTACTTACCTGAAGGACTGGCGGAGCTGAAGAAGCGAATTCCTTTTATAAAGCCCGGCGTCGATGATTGAAATTTAACTCCTAACTCAACAGGAGAATCCTCAGAGTTAGTGGGGGAAGGAATAGTGTCCCATATTTTTTGAGTCGCGGTTGCCGGGGCTAATGTGGTAATTGTTTGGCCTACCTGGATATCGTAGTAAGTAGTGCCATTGATAACAAGGTCGTAAGGTCCGGGACCAGTAGCTGAATCAAGGTAGATGGTGAACGCCTCGCCGTCACAAAAAGTGGAGTTGCTAATAGCTGCCGTTGGTAAAGCCACCGGCGGTGGTGGAACGGTTGTGGTATCACAGTTACCTGCAGTTACTGTAAGAGTCTGCAGGACTCCGTTATTCCTTGTTCCCGTACTATCGGTTACGCTGGTGAGGTTGAACGTATAGCTGTTGATGGTATTGTTGGTAAATAGTACATCCACCCAATAATTAGCTGCATTGAAAGAATTGGCGGGGAAAGTCGGGTTAGCTCCATATCCATATAGGCCATTACCTCCTGCTGTGATGTTATCCAACGCTGTTAGCGGTCCGTTGGTTGCCGCATTTGTCAAACCAGCCGGAGTTGCTGCGTAGTGACCGCTGGATGAATGATAAGACGCTATATAAGTTGTATTGGCTAGTACTGCCACTGGTGTTGTGAATAAAGCTTCCTGCCATCCGTTTGCCGTTACGTTGGTGAATACAACACTGTCTATCAAAGTTCCTGATGATGTCCATAAATGCCCTGTGTATTTACCTGATGGACTGGCAGAACTGAAGAAGCGAATTCCTTTAATAGAGCCATTCGCGGATGATTGAAATTTAACCCCTAATTCAACCGGCGAATCTTCTGAGCTGACAGGAGAAGGAGTAGTGTCCCAGATCTTTTGCGTTGTAGTGGCGGGATCCAATGTGGTAATGGTTTGCCCTATTGAAATATTGTTGTAAGTGGTGCCATTGATAATAAGGTCATAGGGGCCGGTTCCTGTAGCCGCATTCAATATTAAGTTAAATGCCTGCCGGGTGCAAAATGGAGAGTTACCAATAGAGGCGGTTGGTAAAACCACCGGCGGTGGTGGAACGGTTGTGGTATCGCAGGCGCCGGCATTTACTATCAGTGTTTGTAAAGAACCGGAGTTGTTACAACCCGTGCTATCGGTAATACTCGTGAGATTGAAAGTATAGGTATTGGGCGTAAAAAGAATATCCACCCAATAATTCGTGGCATTGAAAGAACTGGAAGGAAAAGTCGGGGAGTTTCCATAAGAGTAAAGTCCGTTTACCCCTGAAACTCCATTGCCTAAAGCTGTCAATGAGCCGGTGATAACAGAACTCGAAAGGCCAGTGGGTGTTGCTGCATAACGGCCTCCAGCGGAGTGATAGGAAGCAACATAAACTGTATCTGCTTTTACCAAGATCGGTTTAGCAAATAGAACCTCCTGCCAGCCAGATGCGGTAACTGATGTAAATACGGCGCTATCCAATAGTGTTCCGGAAGCCGTCCACAGGTGACCGGTATACTTACCCAAAGGAGAATTCGAACTGAAAAAACGAATGCCTTTAACGTAACCGGCTACGGATGATTTGAACTTTACGCCTAATTCTACAGGCCCATCTTCGTAACTGTTGGGCGCAGGATTTGTAGTAAATATTTTTTGTAACGGTCTATTGATAGTGGTGATAGTTTGACCAATGGCCACATTCGTATACGTCGTCCCATTTATGACCATGTTGTAAGGACTGCGGCCACTGGCGGAATCCAAAACAAGATTGAAGTTTTGCCCATCGCAGGCGGATGAATGGCTGATCTTTGCTACCGGGGGAACACAATTGACGGGAGATGCATTGATATCTCTTATGGTATAGCTGCCATCAGGGTTCCTT
The DNA here is from genome assembly GCA_031412015.1 of Chitinophagaceae bacterium. Taxonomy (GTDB): domain Bacteria; phylum Bacteroidota; class Bacteroidia; order Chitinophagales; family Chitinophagaceae; genus Terrimonas_B. The sequence goes on along the minus strand of JANOCH010000675.1, from coordinate 1,562 downwards.
CCATTAATCGCCAGCGGAAAGGGTGCTCTGTATCCCGTAGGATCTTTGATTATCACATTTAATTTGTAACTGCCTATAACAATATTGGCAGGTAAAGTAAATACATCGGTTATGGTTGTCGCCGTATCGGCAGGTACAAATCGCTTTGGTTTAAACTTCGATGTTCCCGACCAAACCGTAACATTGCTGCCATTTTTCAATTCAAATATAACATCCCAATTTTCGTAGGTAGGAGCTATACCAATATTCTTCCATTGCAGTGTTATCGATAGAGGTTTGCCCGCCGCGATATTACTGGTAATGCTGCCACCCTGCAGGATGATCCTGTAGCCGGCTCTTTTAAAAGCCGCTCGTGCATTTTGTTGGCCGCACTCATTCAAATTGACACCCCAGTTTCCGTTACCAAATGAAGTGGCGCCGTAATCGGTTATTTGTTTTTCGAGGTCCCATAGTTGACATGGTCCGCCTTCGTTTACATATCGGGGCGGTTCTCCTGTAATGGGAGAAGTAAGATAACGCGTGGTGATCCATTCTTTGAAAGCCGGGCTGTCACCGTATGTTTTTTCGTTGTCCTTTAAAATCTTATCCAGGTAATTGTCGGTTGCTCCCCACTGATCGCGGCGCCAACCCAAAGGGCCCCATGCATTTCTCGTGGTCAAAGCATAATAGGTAAGTTCCGCGGGGTTCATGATCGCATCAAATTGGCCCGCATCAAAGGCGGCGATCATAAGCGTTAAAGGCCACTGTGAAAAAACCTGGGTGTGATGGGCGATAATGGTTCTTAGTGCCGCTACCGTTGCCCTTCTTCCTACCGGGTATTCGTTTATATGGTCTACTATCCCGGCATTGTGCCACTCTCCATAATTGCCATAGCCACGTATATCAATACAGTAAATGGCGTCTTTATAAAGTACTCCTTTGTAGGTAGTAGTCATAATATGTTTGTAAAGCGCTTCATGCAATGCTCTCAGGCGTGACAGATAATGGACGCTGTTCCAGTTGGGTATCCAAACGCCATGACTGATCCAGTCCCTTGTATTAGTCGTACCAGACTGCATTAGCTTGTGCAGGTACAAAGGATAAGCCGATCTCGCACCGTCATATTCTACGGTGCCGATGCCGTCATAAACAGTCATGATGCCAAACGACATTTTTTGCCGGGCGTCTATTGCCTGGTGTATCAGGTCATCAAATTGTGACCAGTCATAACTACCCGCTGAATCACCTTCCATTCTTGACCAGGAAAACCTGTAGTAAACATCCATCGACCGCACACTGCTGTCAGGGTAGGGATTGTTGATTCCTTCCAGACCATTGTCCCATTGCTCAGCGCCGCGGCCTGGCGAAATAATATCAGGGTTGCTGTAAGGAATGGGAGTAAAAGTTACGGGTGTTGTTTGCGAGAATATAGAGGCAGGAAAGGCCATGCTTATCAATAACAGGAAAGATAAAAGTCTCCCGGTACTGGTAGGAAGAATGCGATGTTTAAAGGCCACCACTGAAAAAAGACAGATTTTCATTACCGAATAAAATTTTGTTTTACAATGATGGATATCATTGCA
>JANOCH010000674.1:0-2419 GCA_031412015.1 Chitinophagaceae bacterium | reverse complement strand
TCGCTATTATTTGCTATCAACTTTTAAAATTGGAGGTTGCCGGAATAAAAATCAACCCGCAACCATCCTAAAACGACTGCTTAGAGAGAACGTTTATTTATCACTATTGTCCGACTAATGTAATGAAACGCTTACCAGGCTTGCAAAACCTCACCCCAACCCCTTTCCGAAGGAGAGGGGCCAGAACCCTTAACCAGAAAGAGCTTGAACCGAATCATAAAGTTTTTGTCGGACAATAGTGTTTACTTATATAACTGCTGACTGCTTACGTCTTTTTCAAAAAAGGTATTTTCCATCTCATAAAACCGGATGAAATCTTTATTGGATTGATGTCCTTTATAGGGAACGTATCCTTCAAATTCTCCACCGGCTTTCCAACCTGCATTCCTCCATCCTAAAACATATGATATTTTGTGCTTTCCTATGCCCTTCAGCAATACACCTGTCCACCAATTACTATCGGAAAGATTACCGCCAAATTCTGTCAGGGCCGGAATCTTACTTTTTTCTTTTGCGATCTCTTCCAGCGTTGACAACATTTTATCAATATCAGCAATAAATTTTTCATTGCTGCTATTTCTTTGATATATATCAAACCCGATCACATCCACCCATTCATCGCCGGGATATTTTTCCAAATATTCTTCCCGCGAAGAAAATCGATCCGTATTATATGCATACAACAGGTGATGCAAATTCTTTTGATCTCGCAAATAGGATACGGTGAATATCCAAAGCTTCTTAAATTCCTCGGGCGAACAGTGCTTGCCTCCCCACCAAAACCAATTTCCATTCAACTCATGATAGGGACGAAAAATAACCGGAATGAATTCGCCGCGGTTTCCCTTTAATCCCTTCATGAAAGCCGCCATTTTATCCAGCCAGCTTTTATAAAGATCATGTTTGCTGCCACCGGGTAAAATGGAAGCCACTGTTCCGGGTTCGGGGTTCCAGGCTGTTTTGCCGCTAAGTGGGTTATTGAGATGCCAGCTGATCGTAATCACTCCCCCTCTTTCATAACCCTGCTTTATCAATTGTTGCATTGTCTGAAACGGCACACTGTCAAGATTAACAGCCCTATCAATTTCAAGATCACCCAATTCCCACCCGTATACTCCCGGGTAATCACCTGTTACATCTTTTATATCACTCCTGCCAGCTTCATACTTCCAACCTACGCCGTATGCCAGGTCATCCTGGTGACCAAACATAAATCCCTTATTCAATAGCTTCTTCAGATTATTGTAAAGCGCCGCTGTTTCCCTTGTCGCTTTTCTATCTACAATTCCATGCTTTACATTGGTAACCTGGCCGAATAATTCATTATTACAGACAAAAAGACCAACTACCAGGAAATAAATCAACAACAGTTTTGCCATAACAAAATTTCAACATCTACCTTAGAAAAAAACCCTGCTTAGCATCAACATTGTGTAAACAGGGATTTTCAATATCTCATTTAAACTATAGCGATGGACTAATTCAATCCCATCTCATCCACATAAATAGTAAATCCACCAGAACCATTGTATTCTTTGATCCAAATTTCATTCAGGGTCGTTGCAGCTGTTAGTGTAGACAGTGGTATCGTGTAGTCGGTCCACTTGCCTTCCACAAGTGTAATGGTATAGGCGTCTGAAGCATTTATGCCAATATTGATCCTTAACCCATTGGAACCAGGGCCTCCATAAACAGCAATTTTAAAGCTTGAGTAAATTGACAAATTGATATTGCCACCGCCCAACTGTACAGGTGAACCCCATCCGCCTGAATAATCTATCCTGCAGGAATAAGAACCCGCCCTGACCGGATTTTGGTTAGCAAAATCTTTTGTTCCGCCCCATCCACCGCCGATCCATCCGTTCCAATTGGACGTAACTTTCTCATCATAGAAAGGAAATGCCGGGCCTGATGGTGGCAAGTATCCGTTAATTGTAAGATTAGGTGACAAAGCAGTTAATGTAGAATTTAAAACCGCGAAAACCAGCTTGCCATTTACAGACCCCGTAGGAACCTCCACCACGATTTGCGTGGCCGACTGGCTTACAAAATTGGTGACCGGGGTTGAAACTCCCTGGAATGAAATAGACGTAACAATATCCATATTGGTACCAGTGATAGTAAGGTTTGATCCGATATCAGCCGGATCAGGTGTCATAGAAGTAACTGTTGGCAACGCAACTTCTAAATCAGTTTGCGAAAAAGTTGTTACATCAGATGCAGCATATAAAGTTACTTTTCCCGTTGTTGTTTCTGAAGGAACATTGATCACCAACTGGGTGTTTGATTGACTTACAAAACTGGTAATGGCGGACGATACACCAGGCAACACAACTTTTTTCACCAGGTCAAGATTGGTACCGTTAATGGTAAGATTTGTTTTATGCTTTACCGGGCTGGGAGAAAATCCGGTAGCGAC
>JANOCH010000673.1:0-10048 GCA_031412015.1 Chitinophagaceae bacterium | reverse complement strand
CTTCTGTGGGTACATCTTCAAAACTGTAGTGACGTAAAGTATGGAAATATTGTTCGGCGAATCCTTCTGTATCACTGCCGTTAAATGCCGTTTTATCCGGGTTAGGCGACCATTGATGATCCATATTTTGGCCCGCCATCTTTGCCTGGAATGACATGATATTTCCTTCTTTGGATAATCCTCCTTTACATTCATAAACAGCACCTGGACGGAATGGCCCCTGCGTCATATCATCTTCTCTCGTCCACACTACCTGCACCGGTGCTTTTATTTCCTTTGAAATAAGTACCGCCTCGGATGTATAATCAGTGAATGCTTTTCTTCCAAACCCACCACCCAGGAAAGTCATGTTTACGGTTACACTCTCCGGCGGAAGTTTCAACCTGCCACTGATATCCTGCTGTATCCAGTCGGGAGCTTGAATGGGTCCCCAAATTTCACAGCTATTTTCTTTTACATCGGCTATGCAACTTAAAGGTTCCATACAGCTATGCGATTCATACGGCGTTTCGTAAGTCGCTGTCACTTTCTTGTCCGCCTTTTGAAAAACAGCTTCAGGATTTCCTCCTGTCCGTTGAGATAAACCTGTTTTTTTCAGGTCATCTTTCATCCGGGAATATAGCTGTTCAGTATTGACGTGTTCAAAACCTGAATCATCCCATTCGATCTTTAATGCTTTGCGACCCTGCATGGCGGCCCAAAGTGTATCGGCAACAACGGCAACACCCTCTCTCGTGTTAGCAAATACGGGCATCTGTACTTTCAAAACATGTTTTACACCGGGTACTTTTTTAGCGGCCGTGTCATCAAAGCTTTTTATTTTTCCATGAAAGCGGGGACTTCTTTCCACCTGGGCATACAACATGCCCTTGATCTTTTTATCCTGTCCGAATTCCGCTGTGCCGTTTACTTTCGACGGCGTATCATTTCTTGGCAACGGTTTACCAATGATTTTATACTCTGAGCGGTGTTTTAATGTAACATCAGTGGGTGGCTTGATCGTTGATGCGTCCTCCACCAGGTCGCCATACCCAATTTTTTTGCCATCCGGTTTGTATATAACAAAGCCATTCTCCGCATAACAGTCGTTCTTATTTACATTCCATTTTTTGGCCGCCGCTTCTATCAGCATTACCCTTGCGGTAGCACCTGTTTTTAATAAACGCTGATAAGCTCCTCTTACGGTAGAACTTCCACCGGTGATCTGGCTGCCGAACTTGCTTTGGTGACCGGGAGCAAAAGCCACGGTTACCTGGTCAAGACCTACTTCCAGTTCTTCCGCAACCATCTGTGGTACCGACTGGAATGAACCCTGGCCCATTTCAGAACGATGATTGAGAATGGTTACTTTTCCGGATCTGTCAATAGATATCCAGGAGGTAAGTTGTAGGCTGAGGCTGTCGGCAGTTTCTTTGGTAATAATTTTTCCGGCGTCTTTTCCCATGGCAGGCATATAGTAACCTATGGTAAGGGCTGCACCGGTCATACCGGAAAGCCGGATAAAATTTCTGCGGGATAAATTTTTATCTGTGGTTTTCATCTTGCGTCAGTTTAAGGCCCCTCCAACCTCCCCGAAGGGGAGGCTCGGGTCGTTTACAATATTAATTAGTTGAAGTTTTGGACATGTTTTTCGCTGCGGATTTAATGGCTTTGCGGATGCGGGTATAGGTACCGCAACGGCAAATATGACTGTCCATCGCCGCGTCAATATCGGCATCGGTTGGATTGGGTTTGCTTTTCAGCAGCGCCACGGCGGCCATGATCTGTCCGCTCTGGCAATACCCGCATTGAGGCACCTGTTCGGCGATCCACGCCTGCTGTACCGGGTGCGAGTTGTCAGTAGAAAGGCCTTCAATAGTGGTGATAGGTTGTTTGGCGGCCGCAGAAACAGGGATGCTACAGGAACGAACCGGATTACCATTCAAATGAACAGTACAGGCGCCGCATTGCGCTATACCGCATCCATATTTAGTTCCCGTAAGATTAGCCAGTTCCCTTATCGCGAAAAGAAGTGGCATGTTTGGATCTGCTTCTACCTTGTAAATTTTTCCATTGATAGTAAGATTGTAGGAAGCCATAGCAAGTAGTTTTTAATAGAATGTTAAGTTACGTAAATCCTAAAAGCAAACAGCGCTATTTTTTCACCAACGCTTTTTACCGAGGGAAGGAAAGTATTTACCTTTGATATGGACGACGGATACGGAATCGCTTGTATTAGAAGTTTAAGTTTGATGGCAGTAGTTTTCCAGTGGCAGTTTATACTTTTGAAATAATAGCAGGAGATTTTGTATCCGGGAGGAAAATGCTGCATCTTAAGTAAACAAACTCCAATCTCCGTTAAGCCCAATAAAACAAGATCGCAGTGAAACAACAAATAGCCAAGGCTGTGGCGGATGTACAGAGTTTGCCGAATACTTCCTCCGAAACTTTCCCGGGGCAATTCTTCTCCTGCAACGGGTGGTTAACGTATTCCTTCACAGCTATCGGGGTAATAGCTTTTTGATCACAGAAACAGCAGGTATCTGACATAAACTTCGATATATCTTCTTTTCGTTGTAGTAAATTTGATTAAAATCTTGCCATATGCCCGCCGCTCTTTCTATCATGCACCTTCATCTCCATTACCGCTTATGGATAGCCGAAATGAATTCTGACATCGATGTGTTAAGAATCTTTAATGATTACCTGATTGAACTGCAAGCAAAAAAAAACGTGCAGGAAGTAATAAAAGGGATAGATCATTTTAAAAAACAGTTTATCAGCCTGCGGAAGGAAATAGACGAATTAAAGCATGAGATGCACCTCATTAAAATGAAGCTTGCCGCCGCAGCGAGGGAGAGTAAACCACTTAATAACATACCTTTCTCCGCGGACAATCATAATGATTTACGAAAACGTTATGCTGCTTTCAGGAAAACTTTCACTACCGTTAAAAAAGAATTCGGACTGTTTGAGGGCAAATGGCTGAATTAATATTCTAGGGGGACTAATAATGTCACATTAATGGGAGGTATATGAAAGTCTTAACATCAGCTACCCCAAGAAAAAAAACAGCGTACAGTTTCTTTATTTTCATACCTTCTCATACACAAACTTCTCCCCTTTCATCAACGGGTGTGGTCCGGACAAAGCATACCTTGATATTTTTAGTTTGAGATCTTTAAAGAAGGCTTCCATCAACCATGGTTCAAAACGAAATTCAAAATAGTTATGCCCCGGATCTTGCAGGGCAAAATGAGTGAACCGTTCCTGGCAAAATTCAAATACCAAAGAAACGGTCTTGACCGGTTGTAAAGGAAATGCCGCTTCTCCCCTTTCATTCGCTTTGATCCATGACCCGGTTTCACCATTCCTTAAACTAAAATATACATGACGAAGCAACACCGGGTTGCCACCTACGATCCTGGTTGTAATAAAATCCTGATCGATCAATTTACTGTCCACTCCCGCGAAATCATTGCCCGGCCATGTCCTGCTTTGTAAAACAACCTGGTCCTCTTCTAACGTCCAGGTGCCCGATCCGTACCGGTCAATGGCGCCATAGGTAAAGAAGAACTGGAATGCGCCGTTGGCATGCAGTTTAAACCCGGAAGCCGTTTCCTTTACTTCCTGCAGGTGATACATTCCTGCCGCTTTATCCATTGTATATTTAGGCATAGCTCAACAAGTGACTTGAAGAATATTATTGGTAAACAATGATCCTTACTTAATTTCTTCCACCGTTACAATAACGCTGGTTCGTCTTGTACTAACGTCCGGATTAAAACCAACTGTCATCAGGTATTCACCGGAAAGGATCAGATCGGGTGATAAGGATGAACGTGTACCCGGGTACAAATTAATTTCTTTGATGCTGTATTTCTTTTCCGGGTTCAATCCCTTTAACCGAACCGGCATACCCGAAGCGGCGGTGTTGCTGTGTCGAAAGCTGGTCAAATAAGAAAACACTACAGCTTTGTTTTTATTTTCGCTGACAAATTGCAGTGCAGCAAACGGTTTTTCCCATGGATTGACCAACCGATACAAATCACCATGCCAGACTAGATCATTAATTGATTTGTAATTCGCCAATGCCTGCTGGCTGAATTGCAATTCCTTTTCATCAAGTTTGCTCACTACAATATCATAACCCATTTTACCCATCATCGCCACATCGGTTCTGTATTTGATCGGCAGCTTACTCCAATCAGTGATATGATTGCAGGTAGCAATGGCGGGATAGAAATAAGAATACTCCCATTGCATGAATACACGTTCCAGCGGATCGGTATCATCACTCGGCCAGAACTCGGTGAAATATTTCAGCGCTTCATAATCCACCCGGCCACCACCACCGGAACAAAGCATCATCGGCACTTTCGGATATTTTGCACGGATCCTCTCCAGCACTTTGTACAACCCTTTTACATAATCAACATACAGATGCGTTTGGGGCTGACCCGTTTTTTTAAGGTATTCGGAATTGGCGTTGTAGATAACGGCATTGCAATCCCATTTAATAAAAGCGATCTCGGGGTTTTTAATAAAGAGACTATCAACAACACCGAATACAAAATTCTGGACGTCAGGATTACTCAGATCCAACACTAACTGGTTTCGGAAATAATGTTCCGGACGTTCAGGCTGACGAATCACCCAATCCTTATGTTTCTCATATCACTCACTTTTAGGACTTACCATCTCCGGTTCCAGCCAGATGCCAAATTTTATTCCCGCATCTTTAGCTTCCTTTACCAGGTAGCCGAGTCCATGAGGAAGTTTTTTTACATTTTCCTGCCAGTCGCCAAGACCTGAACGGTCACTGTTTCTCGGGTATTTATTGGCGAACCAACCATCATCCAGCAAGAACATATCAACGCCTAGTTTCTTTCCATCTCTGAAAAGTCCTGATAAAATCTTTTCATCAAAATCAAAATAGGTCGCTTCCCAATTATTCAATAAGGTCAAGCGTGAACCTTCTCCATCTAACAACCGGTATTTTCTCGCCCAATGGTGCAGGTTGCGGCTGGCTTCTCCTTTTCCATGTTCTGAATAGGTAGTAATAAAAGAAGGCGTCTTAAATTCCTGGCCAGGCCTCAACGAATATTCGGACGCATGCGGGCTAATACCTGCGATCAAACGGAGATTATGATAAGAGTCTACTTCCAGGTCAACCTGGAAATTACCCGACCATGCCAGGGTGCCAAACAACACTTTTCCTTCATCTTCCGTTGCGGGTTTATCAAACGAGATCATGAACGTGGGTGGCTGAAACAAATTCGTTCTGGTACCCAGTTTTGAATCCAGCACTTTGATCCCGGCTGTCAGCTTTGTTTCTTCGGGTTTCATTTCCTGTGCCCAGGTGCCGTGATAATGCGTCAGGAAATAATTGTCAGCAATAAAATAAAGATTGGCTGAGGCATATTTATTCAGTGTGATAGGTTTCTTCTCGTTATTCTTAATGACAGACCATTGTTCGATCACATTTTCTTTCGCATATACTTTATAATACAAGCTCACTTCAACGGCATATACCGGATCTTTCAGCAACAGAGTGGTTAAACTGACATTATCATCCTGCTTAGCAGTTTGATGACTAACATATACGAGATCAAGTGAAGTATTGCCATCAGCGTGTGTGATACGAACAGCAGGCTCTACGAGGTTCCATGAACCGCTTGGTGTATACGCTGAATTGTAGATACCGGCATTGTCTTCTACCTGCCGGTACTGGGCGGGAATCGTTCCATAATCGTTAGCCGTGCTCATTTTCTTACCAAAATAAATGATACCGGGATGATTGTCTTTATCTGTTTGAATCACCAATGCATTCTGACTGGTCTCGACCGGTATCACCGTATTTTTCTGAGCGAATGATCCGGGCGCCAGGATCAATAGAAGTATCAAGAGAGCTACTCTTTTTTTTCCCAAATTTAAAAATTGAAATGTTGCTGAAAGTGACATGGCAGGCAGTATATGAATTTAGAAATTATTACCGGCTAAAGATACAGTTCTTAAATACATTTATTAACAACGTATTAAACACAAGCCAATCAGGAAAGAATGAAACTATCTTATCTTGAACCGGTTAATTTTTAGATCAAAATCACCTGCTATGAATTTTAGAGAAAAGATCATCCTTTCAATATCCGTTTGTTTACTCATTCATTTATGCGCCAGTTCGCAACAGGCCGGTCCGGTTACACAACAAAAAAGCCAGCCGGTTGCTACCGTGATTATACAACTGGAAAAAGATATTCCGCAACTGATGAAGGATGCCGATATACCCGGTTTATCAGCCGCATTGATCCGTGACGGTAAATTGGTATGGCGTAAGAACTTTGGTGTGGCCGATGCGGAAACCAATGAACCTGTAACGGATGAATCGATCTTTGAGGCGGCATCATTAACCAAGATCGTAACCGCCTACGCCGCTTTGCAACTGGTTGACCAGGGAAAACTTGACCTTGACAAACCTTTGAATCAATATCTAGGTAATAACTATGACGCTGGTGATGATAAACGCATTGATCTTATTACCGCCCGGCATGTACTCACGCATAGTAGCGGCTTTCCCAACTGGAGACCCCGTAATTCAAAAACACTGCCCATACGATTTACGCCGGGTGAAAAATTCAGCTATTCCGGCGAGGGATTTGTCTATATCGCAAAAGTGATCGAACATATTACCTCCACGAGATTTGATGAATACATTAAAAAAAATGTGCTGGACCCTTTGCAAATGACGCATAGCAGTTTTAGCTGGATCGATAGTTATAAAAAATGGCATGTGTACCGGCATGATGGTTCGGGCGAAAAATCTTACCGGCCGGAAGAACCCGGTTATAATGCAGCCGCAAGTCTGCGTACAACCGCGGAGGATTATGCAAAATTTGTTATAGCTGTTTTAAAAGGTACAGGATTACAAAAAACAACCTGGGACCAGATGCTGACATCACAGATCATAGTTGACAAAGAAAAAGCACCTGCTGTATCATGGGGCCTGGGACTGGGATTGGAGACCAATGTTAATGGCAAAGCCTTCTGGCATTGGGGTGACCAGGGAGATAGCAAGTGTTATGTAACGGCTCTTAAGGAACCGCAGGATGCAATTCTTTATTTCGCTAACAGTGCGAACGGGCTTTCCGTTGCTCATACTATCCTGGATGATGCCATTGGTGGAGAACATCCTGCGCTCGCCTGGTTAAACTATGAACGTTATAATCCTGCTGCCAAAAATCTGTTGCGGGCTATAAAGGATAAAGGTGCGGTTGCTGCGTTAAATGATTATCGTTTGCTTCGTGAAAAGAATAAACTGCAGAGTTTGACGGAAGCCGCTATGAATAGTATGGGCTACCAGTTATTGCGATCAGAGAAAGTAGATGATGCCGTTGAGGTTTTTTTGCAAAACACAGTGGATTTTCCGAAGTCTGGCAATGCCTGGGATAGCCTTGCAGAGTCGTATATGATCAAAGGAAATAAAGAACTCGCTATTCAATATTATGAAAAGTCATTACAGTTTGATCCGGGTAATGAAAACGCCGTTGAGCAGTTGAAAAAACTAAAGTCCTGATGTAATATTCTTCTGCAACATTAAGATCTTCTAAAGCTGGTTCGATCATTCAACAAGGGAATTTTAATTTTCATTAAGTTCTACTAAAATTATGTTGCCGTATTCATAGTCAGAACCGTCAAAAGCCTGGTAGGTATAAATGCTTTTGCCATCTTTGGACCAGGTGGGCTGTGTAAGCGATCCTGGAAAATCAAAGATTTTTCTTAGCCCTGAACCATCAACATTTACTGCGTATAACTGGCCCACATTTGCGGGGCCACTCCGGTTCGACGAAAAACAAATTCTTTTACCGTCAGGCGACCAGCAGGGCCATCCGTCAAAAGCAGGACTTTGGGATAAGTTGACAAGATTTTTCCCATCTGCATCCATCACAAATACTTCGGAGTTCCGGTTATTGGCATTGGCAGACAAATCCCAGTTAAATGCTGGGCCATCGATTACTTGTCTGAAAGCAATCTTTTTTCCATCAGGTGAAACAGACGGATAAGTACTTACTGTCTTAAAACCGCTGATTTGTTTTACATCCGAGCCATCGATCTTCATGGAGAATACCTCATGCCACTGCTTTCCCCAGGGAGCTTTGAGATCAGGAGAAGTTCGGGCTGAATTAAAAATGATCCTTGAACCATCCGGATACCAGTGTGGATGAGAATCATCACCCGGTGTATTTGTCAATCTTTCCTGATTGGAACCATCAGCATCCATGATGTAGATCTCCGGATCGCCATCCCGTTCCGAAGGGAACACGATCTTTTTACCATCCGGCGACCAGGCAGGTCCGCCATCAAAGCCAGCCGTATTAGTTAACTGCTGCAGATTCGATCCATCGGCGTTCATGACGAATATTTCAGAATCACCCGTTCTATTCGATTGAAAGCATATCTTTTTTCCATCCGGTGACAGCATCGGGTAGCTGTCGATAACGTTTGTGATTCTTTTACTGCTTTTGAAAGTTCCGGAACCCTGTGCAAAAGTCAATGCGGATAATAGCGCAAGATGAAGGCATAAAAATAGTTTGATCACGGCAATCGTTTTACTCAATTGAAAACTGGCAACAGTAGTTGCATCAATTGAAGTTAATGTTATGATCGGTATAGCTCTTGCCGCTCATATAATTATCAATAATTGCCAGGCACACGCTTAATAATGAAACATTGATCAGGGTGTAATTTCCTTTTTAATGTAAGAACCCCAGGGAGCAAATCGTTTTACCGTGTTCAGCCAATAATTAAGATCCGTATCCACATCGCTTTAGGGTCTGCCGTCAGAGATCTCGATGCTTAGATCAGCCAGGTGCCAGTCGCTTTCCTTAAACCTCCATTTAAATGAATGGGTAGAATTTATATTATAGCCGCCGTTACCGGCAAGAAGTAAGCCGTTTACAATTTTACGTTGCACAACGGGTAAATTGAGTTGGCCCTCAATTTGTTCAATCAGAGTTTTATTTGATGTGGCGACGACAAAAGAGCTGTCTCTCCAGTTTGCTGCGTCACCTTTATATCCTACTTCATAATAGTGTAAGGGAGTTGCTGCGGGATCCTTTTTGCAGGAATATATCATGAAAAGCAGGAGGAAAATAATACATAATAATAATAGCGAACTACGGTTCATATGAATGGTTTTCTGGTCTGACAACCTATTTTGCAGAAATCGTTGCTTCGATTGTTAAAGGGAGGGGTTGTTTTCACAAAGCGTTCACATTTAAGCGAAGGGCTATATGAACAATGGATCAATATAGCACCACCAAAAGGGAATATGGTAAATCGATCTCTTAATTTATTTTTCGCCATAAAAATTATACAAAGCTTAATTTCCGTTTAATAACAATCATTTGTGAACCAGCCTTCAACGCTCTTCGCCCCAATGATCTATCTCAAAACCCTTGCCCCCGCCATTGAATTATATCAAAGGGCATTCGGTGCTGTTGAATTGCGGCGCTGGAGCAATGATGATGGCAGTGTGCATGTGGCCGAGCTTATGATCGACGGAGCTTTGTTTCACATGCATGAAGAATCTTCGAGGAACAATGAATGGAGCCCGGAAACTTTAAAATCCACCAGCATTGCCATTGGTTTATTTGTCAACGATCCGCATGCAGTAATGGAAAAAGCTGTTGCTGCCGGTGGTACGGAATTAGATCCTGTAACCGACTATGAATATCAATACCGGCAGGGATGCCTGGCCGATCCTTTCGGTCACCACTGGCTGATCGAAAAAAAATTAAGTTAAAATTTTATGTTCGCACTTCCATTTCTCCTTTTATCGTATTGCCCTGTCGTTCCTTAGCGAGTGCTACAGGTCAATAATTCCAAAGAGATTCGTTTTTTTATTGCTTCCCTTGCACATTTCATGCGCATCATTCATCAATTGATGAATGAATCCATTTACTTCAATGTGTAGTATGACTTTCTTTACGGTAATAAAACAAACAATCATGAAACATGTAGTTAAAGGAACGATACTGGCGGTCATCCTGGTCAGCTTCTTCTTCGCTAT
>JANOCH010000672.1:0-8939 GCA_031412015.1 Chitinophagaceae bacterium | reverse complement strand
TCAAAAGAGTAAAAGAAGGTAAAAGAGATAACACCAAAAGGTTTATTAACAGAATAAGTTTGATACCAGTAATTTCATTTCACTTTTTGAGAGAGGCCGCTAAGAATAGTAAAACGAATCAAACTGACTCTTTTTCTCTTTCTCTCCTTTACCTCTTAGCCCTCTACCAGAAATAAATAAACCTCCTTTGGCCCATGCACACCCACCACCAGCGTCTTTTCGATGTCAGCCGTGCGGCTGGGACCTGTAGCAAATGTAATAAGTGAGGGAAGGTTGGTGGCATATTTATCTTTCACCAATTGCAAAGCGTCCTTTACATCATATACCAGTTGATTGGAGTAAGCGATACAAATATGAATAGGGGCGTACACGCTGGTGGTTCTTCCACTTGTTTGTCCGGTGCTCATGACAATGGTTCCGGTTCTTGCTACCAGGCATTCGCAACCAGTAATAGAAACATCACAATTAGCAAGGTCTGTTTTTACAATTCTTTCGGAAAGCTGCGGACCCGCTGCTTTCAACAAATCGTCTTCTAAGCAAAACACTTTTTGCCAATCCATTTTTTTCACCAGGCTATTTAACTGAAATGCTAATTCCTGCTGGTTAATACAAAAAACGAATCGCCCCTGTAGTTTGGTGAATTGTTCGGCAAACTCAATTTCCTTTTCCTGGTTAGCGGGTTGAAAAACTGATTCGCTGCCTTCACTTTTGGGAAAAGGAAGAGGCGTTGAATGACTCAACGCCTTACGTATTTTCTTAAGTATGTTTTTTTTGGATGGCGAAACGTTCATCTGGTGGAAAGTTTACTGTGTTTAAAAGTTATAAAACAATCTTGCAATATAAACCTGGTGAATCTTTTAAACCTTTAACTTATCAAACAAACCTGGTTATGGTAATGCTTTATTAGTGACATCACTGTCATAAGGAGGCACACCAGCAGATATTTCACCCGTTTCAGCAGGAATTACTGCATCCACATCCAATGTCTTTTTTTCTTCAAATGGACGTTTGCCAATTAATAATTCTACATCGCTCTGGAATAAAACTTCTTTATCCAATAATGCTTCCGCCAGTTTTATTACCTGTTCTTTTTTCTCTTCCAGCAATTTCTTTGTTCTTTCGTAGGATACTTCTATCAGCTTCCGCACTTCTTCATCAATCATTTTTGATGTTTCTTCTGAATAAGGCTTGGTAAAGGCTGTCTCCTGCTGGGGATCATAAAAGCTGACATTACCTACTTTTTCATTCATACCGTACACAGTAACCATGGCGTAACCTATCCTTGTGATCTGCTGAAGATCATTCTGGGCTCCGGTAGAAATTTTGCCAAAGAATATATCCTCACTGGCTCTTCCTCCCAGTGTCATGGCTATCTGGTCATTTAACTGATCCGTATTATAGAGATACTGTTCTTTTGGCGTATACTGGGCATATCCTAAAGCTGCGGTTCCCCTCGGCACAATCGTTACTTTCAGTAATGGATAGGCATGTTCAAGATACCATCCACAGATCGCATGGCCCGCTTCGTGATAGGCGATTATCCTTTTCTCATCCGGAGAGATTATCTTATTCTTCTTTTCCAGTCCGCCAATCACCCTGTCAACAGCATCCTGGAAATCCTGCATATCCACGGCTTCTTTTCCTTTCCTGGCAGCTATCAACGCCGCCTCGTTGCATACATTGGCAATATCAGCACCCGCAAAACCAGGTGTCTGTTCAGCCAGTTTATGTACATCTAACTTTTCTGATATCTTAATCGGCTTAAGGTGTACTTTGAAAATAGCTTCCCGACCTTTTACGTCCGGTTTATCAATGGATATCTGCCTGTCGAAACGACCTGGGCGCAACAACGCTGTATCCAACACATCCGGGCGGTTGGTAGCGGCCAATACAATTATCCCCGCATCTGTTCCAAAACCATCCATTTCAACCAGTAATTGATTCAACGTGCTTTCTCTTTCATCATTGCTCATCATGGCATTCTTACCTCTAGCACGACCAATCGCATCTATCTCATCGATGAATATGATACAAGGAGCTTTTTCCCGGGCTTGTTTAAACAGATCTCTTACGCGGCTGGCGCCTACTCCTACAAACATTTCCACAAAATCAGATCCACTCAAACTAAAGAATGGTACTTGCGCCTCTCCGGCCATCGCTTTTGCCAGCAATGTTTTACCGGTACCAGGAGGGCCGATAAGTAATGCTCCTTTCGGGATCTTTCCACCCAGGGCGGTGTATTTTTTGGGACTTTTTAAGAAATCAACGATTTCCATTACTTCCACCTTTGCTTCGTCAAGGCCGGCTACATCAGCAAACGTGATGTTTACCTTGGTTCCTTTATCAAATAAAGTAGCTTTTGACTTACCAATATTAAAAATACCTCCGGGTCCAGCGCCACCACCAGCGCCACCACCCATTTTGCGCATCAGCAATATCCAAAGGCCTACAAACAATAATATAGGAAGCAGGAAAGAAAGCGACTTACTAAACCAATCGCTCTCAGTATCCACGGATCCTACGTCTTTAGTTATTTCCGGATTGTCTGCATAAAATTTACGCATATCATCCTTAAACGAGTCGCCGGATACGATCTTAAAATTCATGTGTGGACCTGCATCTGTTGACTTACCTACGCCTTTTTCAAGTTTATCACTGTACTTGGAAAGAGAGGCTTTTTTGATGTATATCTTGACAATATTGCGGTTAGATATAACGACATATTTTTCAACGTCTCCATCCTTCAACATTTGCTGAAAATAGCCCTGGTCTACCGATGCGGTATTGGATGAAAAATTGAAGAAATTAAATCCTATGAGAACAGCAAAAATGATAGCATATATCCAGTAAATGCTGAATTTAGGCCCTTTGCGGGGAGATTGTCCGGGTTCTTCTGAATTTGGGCGACTGCCAAAGCGTGGATTGCCTTTTTCGTTTCTATTAGAGGATGGTTCCTGCGACATATTATTTCTGTATTCCTGCTATTTAATAATTATTGAGAAAAAAAGTTCGGTCCATAGAATATTTAACATTAATCATCGTGGTTCTGTGAAACAGCATCGCTCCACATTTCTTCCAGCTTATAAAATTTCCTGTTCTCCGTCAGCATTACATGAACAACGACATTTACATAGTCGACTAATACCCACTGCAATGATTGGTAGCCTTCATGATGATAAGGATCTTCGTCACACTTCATTTTTACCTGGTATTCCACATTCTCCGCAATAGCCTTGATCTGGGGTTGGTTTCCGGCTTCACAGATGATAAAAAAATCAGCTACAGCTTCATTGATTTTACGAAGGTCAAGAGAAATGATATTCATTCCCTTTTTTTCCTGAATTGCGGCAATTATGGTTTTGATGATCTTAGAACGCTGAGTCAACCGGTTTGCACTTTTTACTCTGCGGGTAGATAGTACTGCAAGTTGTTCCAATAATGAAATCGTTTTTTTATGATAAGATGACTGATAGCCGCCTTTTGCCGGTTGTTCAAAGTATTTTCGCTTTTAGGCTACAACCCACACCCGAGATAAGGAAACTAATTTAATTTGCCCAAAAATAGCAATTAATTGCCAGAACCTTCTTTTTACAACACTCTTGGTAAGCCATTTATTGAGCTGCAATCTGTTGACAGTACCAACAATTATGCCTTTAAGCAAATCCATGCAGGTTTGGCACATCACGGTACTGCCTATTTTGCCCGGGAGCAAACGGCCGGAAAAGGTCAGCGGGGCAAAACCTGGTCGGCAGCCAAAGATTCCAGTCTTATTTTAAGCATTGTGATTGACCCCGGACCACTATTATTGACCCAACAGTTTCATCTTAGCGCCTGTGTGGCCCTGGCTGTTTGTGAATTTTTTAGCAAGTATGCCGGTAATTCAACCCGAATTAAGTGGCCAAACGACCTCTACTGGCAGGACAGAAAGGCAGGTGGGGTATTGATTGAGAACATAATAGGTGGTCGGAACCCGATAGCTACCGGGTCACAACCTGATAGCTATCGGGTCCGAAGTCAGCGTCATCAAATCCCGACAGTAGATACTCCGGTTTCGTCCCAATGGCTATGGGCTGTTATTGGAATTGGGATCAATATCAACCAGCAAGTTTTTCCGGCGGAACTAATAAACCCGGTATCATTAAAACAGTTAACAGGCAGGGATTTTAGCCCGGTTGAAATGGCAAAAGAGCTTTGTATGGTATTGGATACTAAGTACAACGATCATATTCGTTCAGGATTTGACCCCATCTATTCTTCCTATCTCTCTCTTTTATATAAAAAAGATGAACAGGTAAAATTAAAAAAAGGCAGTCGCGTCTTTGAAGCCACCATCAAATCCGTATCTCCGGGAGGTAAATTGATCGTTCAGCATGCTGTCGAGGAAGAGTTCGATTTTGGAGAAATTGAATGGATACTTCCTGCTGTCCGACCCGGAAAATAGTGTAAATTATAGGCAACGTTTATCCCATTTTATTCGATTAAATCTCAAACCAACCGGAATTGCTGTCGGAGCAGGAATTAGAACTACATATCAGGGGATGTGTCCTGAATAACAGGGAGAGCCAGAAAAAAATCTATGGCTCTTTCTACGGGTATGCCATGTCTATCTGCCACCGATATACTAACCACGAAGAAGATGCAACCGAGATCCTCAATGACGGGTTCCTGAAAGTTTTCGTTGAGATATATAGATTCAAGCCAGCTTATACTGATACGGTTAACTCGTTCAAAGGTTGGCTTCGAAAGATCATGATATATACAGCAATCGATCATTTCAGGAAAAATAACAAGCACCGGATGACGACAGAGCTCAACGAGACCTATATACATGTGCCTTCCGGAGATCAGGATTCCCTTTCTAAAATTTCGTACGAAGAGATATTAGGTGCCATCAAATTTCTGACTCCGGGATATCGGACCGTACTTAATCTTTTTATTATCGAAGGATTTAGCCACGAGGAAATTGCAAAGGAATTGGGAATCTCTGTGGGAACGTCGAAGTCCAACCTGGCAAAAGCGAGAAAACAACTGCAAAAAATATTGTTTCAACAAAACGAAATAGCCCATAAAAATGTGGTCTGACGAGTTAGATAGTAAAATGAAGGAAGCGACTGAAGGCTACCAACCTGCTTACGATGATAAAGCGTGGGATAAAATGGAGCTGCTCCTGGATAAGCACCTTCCGCAGGAAAAAAAGCGGAGACGGTTTATCCTGTTGTTGTTGCCATTATTGTTGGTTGGCACGGGCATTTTTCTCGTTTTTCAAAAAGGGGGTAAGGATGGTATTAGCAAGGGAAAAAATACTCTTGTTAAAACTGAACCTATAAAAAAGCAAGCTGAACTGGAAACAAGGGTGACAGTTCCTTCGGAAGCAAACGGGTCAGAATCGGCAGTTATTCCAAAACCGCCAGGCATAATAGCGCCGGTATCCGAACCAGTAACAGAAAAAAATAGAATCGCAGACACAGAACCGCAAAAGCAACTTAATAATGTTGCGAGTTCTTCCAGCAATAAAAAACTGAAACAGGTTGTCAGTCGTAAACAAGAATTTAAGCAACAAACCTCCTCGGGAGAAACTGAAAGCATTGGCCATTCAAAAGGGCAGGAAAATAACTTAACAGCGCAGAAGCCCTCAGAGCAAAATAAAATGACTATAACTGCTAGCGATAAAAGCGATGTGGACAATATCAGCGTGCCTTTTTCCAACGATACGGCGGCATCATTACTTCAAATAGCCAGGGCGGCTGAGGAAAAAAAGCATCCTGATTCCAGTGAAACTAAAGAAACAATAACTGAAACGAAACCCCAAAAACGGAAAAGCTCTCCTGGCAGTAAACTCAGTTTAAATTTTTCTGCTGGTCCGGACATTAGCAGTATTGGTATCGACAACCTGGGCAAATGGAATTTGCAATACGGGCTCGGCCTTAGTTATGCAGTATCAAAACGCTTAAGTATCCGAACAGGTTTTTTTGCAGGCCGCAAGAAATATTCTGCTGATTCAACTGAGTATTACTCTAGTTATTACCCTCCTAAACTGGAAAGAATAGATGCCAATTGCCTGGTATACGAAATACCGGTCAACCTGGTGTACAATTTCCCGGCAGCCCAAAAGCATAATTGGTTTATTGCAGGCGGACTTTCATCTTACCTGATGAAAAAAGAGATCTATGACTATTTCTACAAAAATGCGTGGGGTCAACCACAGTATTATAGCCGCACTTATAAAAACGAGAACTCACATCTATTTTCCGTGATTAATATATCCGGGGGATATCAATATCATTTTACGGATCGTCTGTCACTAATGGCAGAACCGTATATTAGAATACCTGTTAGCGGTATTGGCTCAGGAAAAGTAAAACTCAATAGCGGAGGTGTTTTATTCTCCATTGGCTTCAAACCATTTTTCAAAAAAAAGTAGCCCTTTTTATTTGATCATTTTTTGCAGGCAACTCTTTTCAACATGATTGCGATTTTATATCATCAATTGTTATTAAAATCTGTCGTTTGAAGTATTGCTAAAAAACAAATCAATGAAAAAGTTAATTAGTGTATTTGCTATCATAGTTATTGCAGTTAGTTCTTTAGTTATTTCCTGTAGTAAGGGGGGCGGTGGAGATCCTCCGCCTTCAAATCCATGTTCTGGTATTACTATTACACTAACTGCTACACCTACCGATGCTTCCGCATGTTTGTCAAATGGCTCTATAGTTGCCAGCGCCACCGGTAGCACAGGATTTACCTACAGTATTAATGGTACGACCTTCCAGGCATCAGGTACTTTTAATAATGTAGCGGCTGGAAATTTTACCGTTACAGCTAAGGATGGTAATGGTTGTACAAAGACAGCTACCATAACTGTTGGTACAAGTGCTGGTACGGCGGGCCCATTATTTACAGCTGTCAAAACATTGATGCAGGCTAATTGTCAAAGCTGTCATAATAATACTATTGCCAATGGCGGAATGAACTGGACGGTTGATTGCAATATAGTAGCTAATAAAGATCGAATAAAGGCAAGAGCGGTTGACCTGGGAACTATGCCACCCACAGGACCATTGGCGCAAAGTGACAAGGACAAGATCAGTGCCTGGATCAACGCAGGCGGAAGATTTACAGACTAATGGATAATCCGACCATCAATGTCCCGTATAGAGAGGGTTCTTGTAAAAACAAGAACCCTTTTTTTAAACCAACTATTCATAACTGTGAGAGCTATTTTCTATTCTTCTTTTTCCAAAGAAGATCAAAATCTCTTGAAACAGTAAAGCCCCAGCGGTATTGACCTTTGCCCCAGGAAGTAATTGTGCGGGGGATGAACCGATTTTCCAGTATTTCTGTTGCATTCGTAAAATTCAAATGAAACACGTGGCCGGCTGTCAGTATTTCAATACCCACACCGATCGCATCATAAAAACGTATATCCTGTGCTTTAAATACGTCAATACTTTCCTGGCTCCTGAATGAATGAAAATAATCAAGCAATAAGCTGAATTTTCCTTTTACCGGCAGGCGAAAAGCTCCACCTAGTGCGAATATGGTTTTATCATCGCCTGCAATAACATAATTTCTATTGATAAGAGTCGGAGCCACCTGTAAACTGATATTTCCAAATTTTCTGGCTATTAATAACTGCAGGGTCTGGCTAAGCCGATCAGAGAAATTATCAAATGAATTTTCCTGCCCGGCTATATTGTTTGCTTTCATAGTGGACATAACGGCATTGGCAAACAAAGAAACAGATAACGGATGCCGCGAGTCATTGGCCTGTTGCATCAGCCTGTACTTGATCCCTGCTTCATAAAGTTGCTGTACAATGCTTGCTCCTTTCGCTCTTGCAGCAATTATATTAATGCGCTTACTCAGTCCATATTGAAATCCAATTCTTACATCGGTTGCGTTATCCAAACCAAAAAAGTTTTTTATGCCTCCATTATCACCCGCTATATCGCCAAAATTGTGTGTTACTTTAAATTCCAGAATACCTTTTGGCGTCATTTCAACGGTATTAGCGTTGATAAGTTTGGGAGATGAGAATACCCAAACATAGTCCGGCTCCTTATTTTTCATTGACTTATTCGTGCCGGATGAATCCTGGGAGAACACATTAAAACCCGCCAGTAAAAGAATAAAGCCGGTGACCCTTCGCATAATTTTTCATTTGCTGACTAAACGATAGAATGAAAAACCGGGTTGCCTTGCTAAGCCGGCAAATGAAGACATACGGCCAGATAACTTGTGGGCTGAAGAGCAGATTAATTCAGTTAAACGGTCTTCCATGCTTCGATGATCTCTTCGGCATGCGCCTTATTCTTTGGTTTAGAAAAGATCTTTTTAATGATCCCTTTTTCATCTATTACAAAGGTGGTGCGGAGAACACCCATATATTCCCTGCCGAATAATTTTTTCTGATCCCATACGCCATATTTTTCCAGTAAGTCATGCGATGTGTCAGCGATCAGCGGGAAAGGAAGTTTATATTTTATTTCAAACTTTTTTTGTGTTGATTCATTATCGGGACTTACACCCACTACGTCAAAACCATTTTTCTTTAACGATCCATAATTGTCTCGCAGGTTACAGGATTCAATCGTACAGGTAGGTGAACCCGCTTCGGAATAGAAATACAATACCAGCTTTCTTCCTTTATAGTCAGCGAGGGAAATTTTTTTTCCGTTTTGATCAACCCCTGTAAATGTGGGTGCTTTGTCACCTTCTTTTAACGTTACCATAATAGAACTTCGATTATTCGTTTGGAAAAAGATCTTCGTGAAACAATATCACCTTTTTTTGCTGACAGTTTTCTTTTTACTGGTGGTCGCTTTCTTTTTGGTGCCGGCCTTTTTCCTAACTGCTTTCTTTGGAGGCGCAGTGTATGGATATTTTTTAAACCACCATGTTTTAGTGGTTGCATTTCCGACAATATCTTCTACCGTTAC
>JANOCH010000671.1:0-2582 GCA_031412015.1 Chitinophagaceae bacterium | reverse complement strand
AATCCGATAGCTATCGTATGATACACTACTGGGCATTTCAATTCTTCGTGCCTTTCGTGTTTCCATCGTGTCCTTTGTGCTCCCAAATTATAGTAACTTTATTAATCATCAAACCCCCGCCATTGATCCGCTTTATCTTGAATGAAAAGGAAACAGCAACCAGTTTGCCGGCTGGTACCGTACTGCTGGATTATATCCGTTACCATCAACATCTCATGGGAACCAAGATCGGTTGCCGCGAAGGTGATTGCGGAGCCTGCACGGTGTTGGTGGGTGAGATAAAGGATAATCGCTTACAATATCAGTCGATGACCAGTTGCCTGCTACCGCTGGGAAATGTACAGGGAAAACATATCGTCACCATTGAGGGTATCAATCCTGGAAACGGCGAACTCAATCCTATACAACAGGCGATGGCCGATGAAGGCGCTACACAATGTGGTTTTTGCACGCCGGGATTTATAATGTCACTGGCTGGGTTTTGTTTAAATGATCAGGAAGCCACCAAAGAAAACGCGATTGCTTCTGTCGATGGGAATATCTGTCGCTGCACGGGCTATAAATCCATTGAAAGAGCCGCGGGTAAAGTTGCGGTATTGATGAAAGAACGAAATGGTGAAGAGGCCGCGGCATTTGTCACCAACAATAAAATATTGCCGGAATATTTCGCCACAATAAAAAACAAACTGCAAACTATATTGAATGGTCAACTCACGACTCCCGCCCCGATAGCTGTCGGGGCACGACTTACGACTCTCGTTAGCGGCGGCACCGATCTTTACGTGCAAAAGCACGATGAGATGACCCATGCTGATATCCGTTTTGTTTTTGATGATGCAGTATTGAACGGCATCACACAGGAAGGAAACAAATGTATCATAGGCGCTTCGGCAACCGTAACGGATCTGAAAGATTCTGCTATCATCAATAAAGCTTTCCCAAACTTTCATCGTTATGCCAAATTGGTTTCTTCCACGCCAATCCGGAATATGGCGACCGTCGCCGGAAATTTTATTAATGCTTCTCCTATTGGTGACTTTACGATTTTCTTTTTGGCATTGGATGCCCACGTGAGCCTCGCCCTCACCCCCAACCCCTCACCACTTCGTGGAGAGGTAGGCTTCAGAACCCTGCCGTTGAGAAAACTTTACAAGGGGTATAAGCAATTAGATAAACAGCCGGATGAAATTATAAGTAAGATCTGGTTTGAATTGCCCGGTAAGAATTCGTTATTCAATTTTGAAAAAGTAAGTAAACGGACCAACCTTGATATTGCTACGGTGAATTCGGCGATCTGCTTTACCATGAAAAACGATGTCATTGAATCGGCTTCTATTTCGGCCGGCGGTGTTGGGCCGGTACCTGTGTATTTAGAAATGACTTCTTCATTTCTGGGTGGGAAAAACATCAGCGAAGAATTAATTGACGAGGCAATTCAAATAGCACAAACTGAAATTTCGCCAATAAGTGACGCAAGGGGAACAAAAGAATATAAAACACTATTGCTGGGGCAATTGATAAAAGCGCATTTTACTACATTATTTCCCGGAATTAAAATAGCTAAACTGATCGGTACCCGATGACAACACCAACATTATATGAATGGGCGGGTGGAAAAAAAACCCTGGAACGTCTGACCAAACTTTTTTACGAAAAGGTTTTCCAGGATGAACTGCTGTACCTTGTATTTAAAAATATGTCGCCCGATCATAGTCAGCATGTAGCGCATTTTATCGGTGAAGTATTTCATGGTCCACCCGATTATACCAATCATGATGCTGGCAGTCATTACAAAATGATACAATATCATATTGGCAAAATGCTGGATGAAAATAAACGGAAACGCTGGATGAACCTGCTATTGCAAAGTGCGGACGAAATTGGATTAGCGAATGACCCTGAATTTCGGTCGGCCCTGGTGGGATACCTGGAATGGGGAAGCCGTATCGCGGTGATCAATTCAGAAAAAACAGAAAACCCGATCGATCAAAATGAACCTATGCCCAAATGGGGTTGGGGTGGGACGGGTGGACCGTTTGTAGAAAAATAATTCTTAGCCACAGATGAACGCAGATAAACACAGATGCCTACGAATATTTTGAACACTGTTTAATGATTTGTAAGATTTGCCGTTGACTGCGGGAAACACAAGGAAAATAAAATAAAAGTCAGCCGCCGATAAACTTTAAAAAACACAGAATAAAATATCTTTTCAAGTAAGAACAAATATCTGTGTTCATTTGCGTTCATCTGTGGCCAAACAAAAAATGAAAAATATCGATTCATACACGCATCTCAGGGGCGAATCCATTTACCTCGATGATATTCCTGTCATCCAGGGCACTTTGTATGCGGCTGTTTTTGATTCGCCGGTGGCGCATGGAAAAATAATTTCTCTGGACACCAATGAGGCGGAGAAGATAAATGGTGTCGTAAAAATTTTTACTGCCAATGATATTCCCGGGGAGAACCAGATTGGTGGTATCATACCCGATGAAGAATTGCTGGCATCGGATCATGTTCATTTTTGCGGGATGCCTGTTGCGTTAGTTGTAGCAACCAGTGAAGAGATCGCCAGGGCC
>JANOCH010000670.1:0-4464 GCA_031412015.1 Chitinophagaceae bacterium | reverse complement strand
CCCGATTCTAAATGGATTCAAACTTATATCTGTGACCTGACGAAAGGACAAAAAATGTATTTGCTGGACTGGAGTGTGGATACGCTTTACCGGGCCCGATTACTCTCCTACTATCGCGGATCACCGGGAGACACCGACATGGTATATATGACTCCCGTCTTATTTAATATAGAAACGGGTGAAGAGATCAGGAAGGATGAATTCAGAAATGTAAACCAAACAACGCTGGAATGGTCGAAAGAACCGGGACTTATTTATATTGAAACCCGGAAGAGAGGCTACCAGCAGGTTGATCTCTACCTGTATGATGTAAATAGCAAAAAACAAGAACTTCTATATAGTGAAACAAGTACCACTAATATCGATAACTACAATTCAGAAGTAGTGAATGAATGGGGTAAAATAATTATTACTTCTGAAAAAGACGGATGGAAACAGTTATACCTCCTGGATATCAAGTCAAAAAAATTATCACCCATAACTAATGGGAATTATTATGTAAACAACGTTTTGCATATCGATAAAAAAACAAAAGATATCCTGTTCACGGCTTCGGGAAAAGAACCGGGAAGAAATCCTTATTTACTGCATCTGTACCGGATCAATATCGACAGGAAACAACCTGTTTTATTGACTCCCGAAAATGCCAATCATGACGTGTCGGTCTCACCCGATGGAAAATATTTCGCAGACAACGTCTCTACGATGGATATGCCTACCCGAACAGTATTGAGAGAAACAGCCAGCGGCAAAATAATCAAAGAACTTAGTTCGGCGAATATTGATGATCTCCTTGGCATGAAGTATCGTTTTCCTGAAGCATTTACAGCAACGGGCAGGGATGGCATCACTACTATTTATGGTGCCATCTGGAAGCCTTCAAATTTTGACGCTGCTAAAAAGTATCCTGTCATTGATCAATCCTATACGGGGCCGCATACCAATATGTTTCCCCGGAGCTTTGCTTCAGGCATCGCAAGAAATAACCAGGCGCTGGCTGAATTAGGATTTATCGTAGTAACCGTTGATGGATTGGGCACAGCCGGAAGATCAAAAGCCTTTCACAATGTCTCGTATAAGAACATGGGGAAAAATCTTGCGGATCATGTGTTGGCTATAAAAGAACTCGGTAAAAGATATGCATGGATCGACACAACCCGTGTTGGCATTTTCGGTCATTCTGCGGGCGGGTATGATGCGGGACATGCGGTGCTCGAGTTCCCTGATTTTTATAAGGTGGCGGTGGCCAGTTCTGCTGATCATGATTTTAGGATGGAAAAAGATTGGTGGCCCGAAATGTACATGGGCTGGCCCGTTGATTCCACTTACCACCAGGTAAGCAATATTACCATGGCTGGAAATTTGAAAGGCAAGTTACTGATCGTACATGGCGGTATTGATGAAAACGTCAATCCATCGGCGACATTTAAATTAGCCGAGGCATTGGTGAAAGCCGATAAAGAATTTGATATGCTGATCTTCCCAAGCCAGCACCACGGCTACCAGGGAAAGTTCAATGATTATTTTACCAAAAAGCTCTGGAATTATTTTGTAGCGCATTTACTGGGTGCAAAACCTGTTTGGGATTTTCAATTGAATTGATCATCGCCCTAAAAATTATTTACCGGGAGAAGGAGTCTTCGTATTCGTTTTCCCCGGTATTTTTTTTGGATGATCTGATTTTTTGGTGATCTGTATAACAGCTCTCACTATATCCAGCACCGGCGCGCCGATACCCAAACGCTGCGCATTGGTAAAGGCTGGAATGGCCTGCTGACCTGTTGGATCAAATACGAGGTGTTCGCCATTCACTTTACCTTCAGCATCCATCAAGTCATTCGAAACATAAACCTGTATTCTTACTTTTTTATAACTGACAGGAAAGTACCTTACATAATAATTTTCATTCTGCTTGTACCACTGGTCGTATTTTACACCCTTCCGCCTGATCTGCGAAGGTTCTTTCAACACCGCTAAACGTTCAAAACTTTCATAAGAGGTAACTCCTTTTTCAAAAAGTTGTCCTATACCTTTATCTGCATTGAATAGTTTTGATGACTGCGAAACAGTTTTGAGAACTCCGGCCACTCCTCCTTTCAGGGTGAATACCTGTTTGGGTGTTAATAATTTCATGGCGTCCGCCTGTACCGGGTAAGAAAGCTTACTGAAATTGGAGCCGCTTACCACCGACCACAACAACAGTTGAACATTTCGCTGCTCCAGGTCGGGTCTTTCTCTTGAGTTCAATAAAACTGATTCTATAATATCTTTCCGGTATCCCGTCACCGGTCCCTGCAAGTAAGCATCTCCCTGGGTAGGATCCGGGGTGCCCGGTTGCAAACAATAGGTTTTAAACTCAGCTTCATAAAAACCGGGAGATAGCACAAAACCGCCGTACTGGGTTTGTGGTAGATCCATTAAGGACAATGGTTTTTGATCAGCATCTGTGAATGATTCAACAGAACTGTCCGTATCTATTTCGTTGTTACCGGAAGCTGGCTTACTATTTTTGGACGAAGAAGCACAAGCACCGAGGAATACAACAAGACATACATTTTTGAGTAGAGCTATCGACATGGGCGACGGATTTAGGTGAACGTTTACCGATCTCTTACCGAGATCATCTATCAATTTTGCTCCAACAAAATCCAAAACTATTCAATCATATAAAAGCAAATGGCCCGTAAAGTATTGTTAACAAGACAAGGGGTTGATTATGTGGGAATTTTCCGTCTTTTAGCAGAGCTTCAATGAATGGACCTATGTCCCGCGGATTGGTCGTTGAAATGTTTTAAACTGTAAGGTGAATTCCCACAACCCTTTCATTTTGAAGCCAGGTACTGCCCGGAATCTTTATAAATGAAGACTCAGCAAGGAACAAAAGCTATTGCTTGTATTTGAAGAAAGCGTTTTTAAAAAATTACCTACGCATCATCTATTTGGCAATTATCAGGTCTTTCAATGACCAGACTATGGCCAGCACCTCTTTTTTTGATTCTTCATCAATTTGATGCTTACCCAATACCATTAAAATATCATCCACCACGTGCATATATTCCGTCGGGTTTATGTTCATTCCTTTATGCGTGGCCAGCATGTCTTTGCCAGTGTAGGCGGCGGGTCCGCCACTTCCAGCGCTAAAAAACTCAATCGTATGTTGTTTGATCACAGCCAACCTTTCCGGCTGCTCTTTGTAAGGCAAAAACCTTGGACTAATGGCAGGATTGTTCATATGTGCGTCCACCACATCGTCAACAATAGAGGCGATACCTGTTGTACCCCCAAGCCGTTCAAAAAGTGTTGTAGTCATGATGATTTTATTAAAAATAAGAAAATGAGCTATTGTACAGAATCAACTACCTGTGTACCCGGGCTAAAGCTACACAAATGTAATTTTCAAGACCGCAACATTTGGTTCAAATGCAGGTAATTTTGGCTCAACTTGGCCCACTTTCCAAAACGTAAGGATTATCCGGCATTGGCCATTAAATAATCAGAAGGTAAATACCCATATCTTTTTCGGAAACATTTAGAAAAATAGGACGGGTTACTGAAGCCTGTTTCAAAGGCAATTTCTGAAATGTTGCCAGCTTTTTTATTTAGCAATATTAATGCCTCAGTCAAACGGTATTCCCTGATAAAATCATTGGGGGACTTACCTGTAAGCAAGATCATTTTACGATACAATTGAGATTTGCTGCACCCCGTAGGCTTGCTAAAATCATCTACTTTTAAATGAGTATTGCTCCACGCCATTACTGTGTAATCCATCAAAAGAGTTAGAAATTTTTCATCAGCTGGCGTAAGGGCAAGCAGGTTTTTACCTTCTTTGAAAGCGGTTGTATTTTCGCTATTGTATAATTCTTTCACTTCCGATGAAACAACGATCCCGCTTTTGATTAATTTACACATCCGTTCGGCTAATTTTATCGTGTCCTCAAAAATTGACTTCTTTTCCGTTACCGGCACACCGGCACTCAATCCTATTTTCCAATGAATGGCATTTTTATTCTTCCAGGATGCTTTTGCCAACGACTGAATAGCAGCTGCAGCAAGCACGGCAGCCGAAACCGATCTAAACGAGACTAAAAAATGGTGTTCACTTTGCCTGACCAGTTTTCCCTTATACACATTTAACAAGTTAAGAACAGCTTTATTAAATTTAAGAAACACTGGTTTGAATTGTTTAAAAGCTGCTTGCGGGCATGTTCGTATTAAATTGATCACCATGATCGATCTGAAAGCAGGATCATTGATAATATTTAATTCGGTGTTTTTTGCGTTGGCAGGATCTTCAATTCGTCCTAAGAATGATTCTACGATGCTGGCATCTACTTCTATTATACTGTTGGGTACCTGGCCATGAGCCTTTTTGTGCATTTTCTGAAGGGTCTTCTTGTCCGGCGCCTCAATTAAACAAAACGCGGTCTTCCTTTTTTCATCAAACCAATAAGTCAATCCCCT
>JANOCH010000669.1:0-4560 GCA_031412015.1 Chitinophagaceae bacterium | reverse complement strand
CCTGTCGCTCCATTTACCGGGGTAACAGAAGTAACGGTTGGTGGAGTGAGATCGCCAGCCACGGTAGTAAATGACCAGCTGTAATCACTTACCAAAGCATTACCTGCCGCATCTTTTACTCCGGATGTTCCGCTTATTATCTTTGCCGTATAAACAGTTGAATTGGCCAACGCAGCAGACGGAGTTAATGTAGCCGTTCTTGTCGTAGCGTTGTAGGACACAGTAGCGGTTATCAATACATTGGAAGCATTGCGCAATTCAACAGTTGAACCGCTTATTGTAGCTGCATTCATTGCTTCATTAAAGATGGCTGAAACAGTTGTATTAACCGGCACACCTGTCGCTCCATTTACCGGGGTAACAGAAGTAACGGTTGGTGGAGTGAGATCGCCAGCCACGGTAGTAAATGACCAGTTGTAATCACTTACCAAAGCATTACCTGCCGCATCTTTTACGCCGGATGTTCCGCTTATGATCTTTGCACTATAGACAGTCGAATTCGTCAACGCAGCCGATGGTGTTAACGTTACTGTTCTTGTGCCGGAGTTGTATGACACGGTCGCTGTTATCAATACATTTGAAGCATTGCGCAATTCAACAGTTGAACCGCTTATTGTAGCTGCATTCATCGCTTCATTAAAGATGGCTGTAACAGTTGTATTAACCGGCACACCTGTCGCTCCGTTTACCGGGGTAACAGAACTAACCGTTGGTGGTGTAACATCAGCAACCACGGTTGCACTTCTTATTTCTAAAAGCGCTGTACTGGCTTGCTGACCCGTCGGAAGACTGACGCCTTCGGTATAAGCACCTATTGTTGCGGCTTCCTTTGTATAGTAATAGGTAGTATAATGACCGTCTCTAAAATACAATCTCTCTGTAGCTGCATCTCTTAATGTTCTTGTTGCTCCGTTGATTGCTCTCCAGTCAGCGGTACATCCAAAAATAATACTGTTCTCTTTCGTCGTGGTGATAGTAACAGATGGAGCGGATTGCAAAGTGCCTATCGCAGAAGCTCCGGCTAAAACAGGTTCCGCATTTAATACTACATAACAAACACTTGCCTGGCTATTGTCCGTGCCCCAGTTGCTGGTTACAATAATAGAACCTCCGGCTGTAAAAAAAGCGGTCCATATTTCTGCATTGTCACTCTGGTTAGCTCCGGCATCCACTCGCTTGGTCCACGTGAGCGAAGGAGAACTTGATACGCTGCAATCAGACAAAACTGCATCAGCTGTTGTGGCTAATACTAATAACGCCCCGGAAGGTACCCCGGTTAATGAATGCGCCGTCGCCGCCATTCCCGTTTTAGTAGTAAAACTCTGTATGGTTATAGGTGATTGGGCCCCCGCAGCTGCAGTAGTAAATGACCAATTGTAGTCACTTGCCAATGCATTACCGGCAATATCTTTCACACCGGATGCACCGCTTTTTACTTTAACCGTATAAAGTGTCGAATTGGCCAATGCCGCCGATGGTGTTAATGTCGCCGTATTTGTACCGGCATTGTAGGACACCGTAGCTGTTATCAATGTATTGGATGGATTACGCAATTCAATGGTCGAACTATTTATCGTAGTGACATCCATAGCTTCATTGAAGATTGCTGAGACCGCCGTAACGGTGGTTACACCTGTCGCATTATTAATTGGCGAAACACCCGTGACGGTCGGGGGAGTAAGATCTCCTCCGCAATTCGGAAAAACTTTCGAAGAATCGGACGTGGCGAGTCCGGCGGCGTCAGTGACGGTAAGCTTTACCATCCAATAATAGCTATCCCCATTGCAACCGATCCTTGAAATGGTCGTTGAAGTGTTTACATTGTTATCTATTGCTTCGGGATGCTCGTGATTGTTATGCCGTAATATCGTTTGCCATTCATATTTCAATTGTGATCCTGAATGCTGAGCATCGGTAACGGTGGCGGTACAGGGATAAACTACATCACCCCCGATGGCATAGGTTGAATTTTTTATGGGGCTTGTAATATTTACCACCGGCGGTGTGTTATTCACGGATATGATAAGACTGTCTGTATGAGTAGCGCCGCCATTATCAGTTACGGTGAGTTTAACAACAAACTTCTTCGGATTACCAGTGGCATCGGTAAAAACAATATTGGCAGGATTTTGTGCGGTACTCGTTGCCGGGCTTCCACCGCCAAAATTCCAGGACCAGGAAGAAATGCTGCCACCGGGTGTTGGATCAAAGGAAGTATTCCCGGTAAAATTTACGGACAAAGGTGAAGTTCCAAATTTAATATTGGCCGATAATTTCGCTACCGGGGGTTGGTTGCCGCCATAGGTTATTTTCTTCACTGTATTACCTCCGATATCTACGGTAGCGATTGTTCCATCCAGCGGGTTTTCGGCGATACAAACAACCGCACCCGCACTACTTGCAAAATTATCCACCCTTGTCACTACATCGGTGAAGTCCATAGATAATCGCCTTATCCAGTTACCTCCGTAGTCCGCAGCAAAAAAAGTGTTTTTATACTGCGCGGGGAAAGTTCCATTTGTTCCGCTGTACCAGGCACCGCCGGCACTACAATTACCCCGGAATGGTGCGCCTGTTGCACCGGATTCCGCCGTACCAATCGTAGGATTAGTGGCGACACCAGCAGCATCAAATTTTCCTACCCTCGCTACATCCTGGCCATGCTGCCAATCTATCGATGGTCGTGCGTGAATATACCGGTTATGGGTGCCGATCAGCTGCGAAGCATTGCAGGGATTAAAAACACTTTTATTTCCCGCGCCATTATCTTGCCGCAATAGATCTTTGAACCTGTAATTCGGACGACCGGAGCAAGTGCCGTACGTATTAGGTTCGTCAGCATTCTGCGTTTCAAATGCCACATAACTGCTCAATGCAGTATGCCCCTCATACAATGGCCAGCCAAAGTTGGTACCTGGAGCTTTTACTGTATTCAGTTCTTCCCATGTATTCCAGCCCACATCACCCACAAATACCTCTCCTATATCACCTGTTAGTGGATTGCTGGAACCTGTTCCGGGCCTAACGGAAACTCTGAAAGGGTTTCGAAAACCAAATGCCCAAACTCTTGACTTTGCCGATCGGGGGGCCGAAGCGTCATAGAAAGGATTGCTTACAATTCCATCACCAGTCTCAGGACTGATACGAAGCAATTTTCCGTTATGTGAGTTTAGCATTTGTGAACGGAATGCACCCACATTCTCCTGCGTTCTGATAATTCCGTCTGTTAATGCCTGTGCGTAATAGGTATGGCTGATACTTCCACCATCAGCCACATTATAGCTGGCGCCATCGCCCGCAGTGATCAGCAACGTTCCATCGGCTGCAAATGCCAGGCCTCCTACTCCATGCGACTCATGCAAAATTGGTATACCGGTAGACCTCGATTCTCCGAGTAATATCTTTCGGCTGGAAGCAACTGCCACAAGATTGCTTCCACTGGTAGTGGTTGTATACCTGGTAACTCTGCCGATCGTTGCATTGAAGTATTGATTGGTGGCGGCATTATATCCGTTGGAAGCAAGTCCATCGGTCATCAAATGATGCCTGTCTACTACGTACAACAGGTAAATATAACCATTGCTGGCAAACGACGGATCGAGTGCGAAACCAATTAAACCAAAATCTCTCCACCCACCTACTTCATCTGCAATATTTATGACCGCCTGGGATTGCTTGACATAATTCCCGGAACCATCACGGTTGCAGACATATACTCTTCCATCCTTCTCCCAAACAAAAAGCTTTTGTCCATCCGGAGTAAATGTAGCCCCCACCGGCGCGGTCCAGGCAGCGCCGGTACTTAAATCCGAAGAAAAAAAACCTGATGGAAGGGTTTGGCTAAACGACTGGATAGATAAAAAAAAGAGACTGATGAAAACAGATAATTTTTTCATACAAATAATTTAGGCGCCAGTAGATGGCTATTTCAGAAATTAGCTTGCAACGAACAGGTCCTTATCAACTGTTTTCGGGGGAGTCAGGAAAAGATGATTGGATAGAACGGATAGATGAATTGGAAAATAGTGGGCTGTTCAGGAAGAATGGATAATGAAGAGACATGGAAGGTAGAAAATTGCAGGATAAAATAAAAAATTATTTCGCTGCTCTAAGTATTGAATCCAAAAAATGGCCTAAAGTTGTTGAAACAAGCACCTAACCTGTAAAAACAGCCTTTCATACCATAAAAAAGAGACCGTCTTTTTAGACGGCCCCTTGACATTTACATTTATAAAATTAATTACCAGATAGTTAATTTTTTCACGTCAGTGAAATCACCGGCCTGTATCCTGTAATAATAAACCCCCTTTGCAAGCGATCCGGCATTGAAGTTGACAAAATGGGCGCCTTTGTCCTTTGACGAATTTACCAGCACTTTCACTGTTCTGCCACTTATATCAAACAATACTAAGTTTACTTTTTCAGCTTTCGAAATGGAAAAAGGTATCCTGGTCACTTTAGTAAAAGGGTTCGGATAATTTTGCTCCAGACTATAGTTAAAGACAGTAGGACCAACAATAGTAATAGCGGGATTAGCAGGCCTTGACAATGTTCCGGCGC
>JANOCH010000668.1:0-3939 GCA_031412015.1 Chitinophagaceae bacterium | reverse complement strand
CCGCGGCCCCCCACTTTGCCTACACCCAGGGCTACTCTCGCGGCCATTCTTTTTAACTGGTGTGGCAATAGGGGAGCATCTGTTGCCAATACCACTATGATGGAACCATCGCCCGGCTGATAAGATGGCGGCGCTTTGAATTCATAATTCATCGTGTCTTTTAATTCTCTGCCAACCAATACACCGGCGATACTGAGATTTCTCTTTGACCCGAAGTTGGATTGTACCAGTACACCTACTGTATAGGTGGAGTCTTTTATTTTTATAACTCTTGATGATGTGCCAGTCCCTCCTTTAAAACCCAAACACATCATGCCCGTGCCACCGCCAACATTTCCTTCTTTTACATAACCGGATTTTGAACTATCCAATGCTTCAAATGCATTGCTTTCTTTTACATGAAACCCATAAATGTCATTTAAAAATCCATCATAGGTTTCCGCCACTACAGGATAAGTGTACCAAAAATCTTCTTTGTACCAGCCGGTTCTTACAAACCATTTCAGTACCGCGTCTCTTACCACACCGACGCTGTTGGTATTGGTGATCATAACAGGGCCTTCTAAAAAGCCCGACTCGGTTATCCAGGTAGTGCCGGTCATTTCCCCATTACCATTCAATGAATACCAGTTGCCATAAACCGGGTTATTGTTTCTGCCTCTTGGGAGAATAGCCGTAACACCAGTCCGTACCGGGCCTTTACCACGGATATTTGTTCCTTGTCCGGAAATGATCGTACTAAATCCGACTTCTACACCTTTCACGTCCGTAATAGCATTAAATTTTCCTGTCGTTCCGTCAAAAGGAATTCCAATATCTCTTGCCCTGGGTTTTTGAGCAGACACAGAAAATTGAACAAATAACAGTAACCCTATTAATGATCCTATTTTCATTGCCAGTAATTTTTATTCCGATATCGCTTATGTGAAAGATGTTTGAAACTTCTATGCTTAATGCTTGTGCTTTTTTAAATGCTCTTTCAACAGATCCTTCCCGTAATCATTACCATTTGGTGTTCTTACCACGGTATGGATATGGCTTTTAACAGGGCCTGGGTGGGGTTTGCTGCGATCCCAAATTGCAACCGGTGACTGGTGATCAAATTCAATCAGGATAACCGGGCTATGAATGCGGTAGTAAAAAGGACTTGTGATATCTTTTCCCTGTACCCAGGTGAAATGGGTTTCATCAAGATGCGATCTTACTTCTCCCATTTTTACTTTGGCCTGGCCTTCCTTCATATTGCCCACGTATTCTTCAATCAGGTACAGCAATGCATTCTTTTGATCAGCAGATAATTCTTTAGCGGCGATGCCCGTGGTGGCGATGATCGCATTGTCACAGTAAGCTTCGGACTGGTTGAAATTTTGATCTTTATGATGCCAGATAGTGGCTTTATCTTTTTGCTCCTGTGTAAGCGATGCATAAAAAGCCAAACCTTTTTCTTCCTCCGCTTTAAAAGTTCTCACCCCTTTGTTCTTTCCTGATTCGATATAGGTAGGTTCAGATCCCATGAACGCCGGTGTCATCACCACCTGGTCTCCCTGCAAAAAATAATTAATGATAAGATGATGCCCGTCCAGTTGCCAGCCCCAGGGTTCAGTATCGGAGGGCGTCCCCATAAAAACCAACCAATATTTATCACCGCCATACCTTTTATAATCATTGGTCAAAAAAGCCAGGTGCTCTTCCATCTTCATGATGTCTGTTGATTTTTGAACACCCTTCGGGCTAAGGCTTGCTTTCAAAATATCAAAGGCAAGTTCTTTCTGCTTCGCATTCAATTCTTCAAAACCAATACCTGTTCTTTTATAAAAATCTACGTTATGCCATTTCCTCCATTCATTGGATTCAATAGCGAAACTGCATTTTTCTCTTTGTTCTTTTGTAATAGCGTTGAGAAAAGTATTGACCGCCATTTTTATCGGCTTTATATTTACTCCCGTTTTCTTTATCGGAAATAAATGCTCTACCGGTTTACCATCCGTTGTAACGCCCACAAACGGCCTGCCGAATTCAGCCGCTTCTTCCGGTGTACCGGATTGGTAAACGTCAATGCCGGGCGCCGGCTTTACCCTGGCCAACATACCATCGAGGTAGCCCCATTTGTCAGTGATAGTTTGTGGTTGATCTTTTTCAAGTGTCATACTACGGCTTATATCATATTTTCTATTCCCATACCTGTAAGAATAGTTCAATTGCTGACCAGCCACAGAATCCGGGAAGGAAAGAGATATACTATAAAATCCCTCCGCATCAGGACCTTCCGTTAGCATCGGCTTATCCCTGGATAAGGGTGGCAGCGTACCAACAATTCCCAGTGAGTCTGGATGGTGAATACCCTTCATATTTATTTTAAATGTTACCTGTGGGCCTGGTTTTAAAACATAATGGAGAGAAAGAACTAAAACAGCTCCAATAAGTAATTTTAGCAGAAGGCTATTTTTCATCTGTCTGTTTTTTTGCAGGTTGTTGCTGTGTTGAACAATGGATACCACCGCCACTCCAGTTTTGCATGATAAAATCGAGGAATACGATTTTCCTACCAGGAAACTGTTGCTTGAAAATATTTTTGACCTCCTCTTCTTTGGCCGCGCTGCTGCCCATTTGCACATAGGTTGGCAGAATCACCAACCCGTTTGTAACTAAATAGTTCATATAGCTTGATGCAGGCACTCTTAATAAGGTGTCGCCTGCCTTAGGTTTTTCTGAAGGAATAAAACTGCTTACCTCCACATCAAATGTTACTTCAGTAGAATCAATTTTTTCTCTTGCCAGTATTTTCTTTGTGATCAAATCGGGCAGCGGCACTTTAATGATGGTGAATGATCTTCCATCCTGGTCTTTTGCAGCTTTAAGAATATTGTAGTTCTCCTGCATGCGTTCATAATTCATCTGGCTGATAGGATCGCGGTCTTTTTCTTTTTCATTGACCCATGCTAATAAAATAGTGCTGGCATTAGCAAAACGTACAAATTCGTCCGTATGCCCCCCTGTGCCGCCACCAACATAATTAGCTGTTATGCGTCGGAAAAAACTTTTAGGGTCATCTGCCAAACCCTGTTTCATCCAAATGATATTGCTGACACCCAGCAATCTTTTCATTTCTGCTTCAACATTTTCTTTTTCCATGCCGGGGTTGCGTTGAAATACGGTTGCTTCACACAGTATCAGCGTACCTGCTCCGTTGACTTCAATGGCGCCGCCTTCATGTATCACATTTGTTTTTTGAATAATGGCTCCTTCTGCGACAGCCATCTGGCTATCTACGGCAGCCGTCTTCAAACGCTTTTCATTGCGAAGCGCATAGTATTTGTTGATACTGTCTGTATTCCCTTCATATTTTAATTGCAGGAAACCCGGGTATCCATAACCGTTCCAGGCAAAATCCGCTACACCCAATTCCCCATTATCATTCACTAAAAAAGCAGCACCATGGTCTCTTATCCAGTAACGGTCGCCCGGCATTACATAAAACCTGATGTTTGAAGTATCAACTCCTTGTCTCCGCAAGCAAGCTTTGGCTGTTTGCATCAGGCTGTCTGAATGAAAAGCCATCTTTACTGTAACAGCAGGCGTAAGTGTTTTTAGTAAAGAGACTATTCCGGAATAATAACCCCTGGCAGAATCTTCTTCCCAACCCAGCCAAACAGCATCATGTGGTTCCCACTCGGCAGGCATATAAAAAGTACCTGTTGGTTTTTCATTTTTATTGGAGTTACAGGCAAACAGGATCAGTGCAGCCAATATGATGGCAATAATAGGTTTCATTTCTTAAGGCTTAATTTTTTAGCTACTGCCCTGCAGGCATTCAGCTTTGGTAAAAAATTTTTGCTCGCGGCTGATCCGGCGACGGGGTGACTGGAGAAAAAAGCGATCACCATATTCGCTGAACGATTAATGTAAATGACCTGCCCGTGAATACCAAGGGCGCAGTAT
>JANOCH010000667.1:0-11799 GCA_031412015.1 Chitinophagaceae bacterium | reverse complement strand
TGTTTATCGCCCAAAAAATTTAAAGAACCACTTCCTGAAGTAGTAAATGTGGCGGATGAATTAAAGATCATTGTTTTTAACCGATCAGATTTTGCGTGGGCGGAAAAATATGCTGCATTGGTTTCGCCAAATTGTAAGCTTTATTTACAACCTGAATGGAGTAAGGCGTCAGAGATGACGCCATTGATCGTGGATTATATAAAAGCACATCCACAATGGGAACTGAGTTTACAGATACATAAGCATATTAATGTCCCTTAGCGCAATGCGGTTGTTCTCCCCGAAAGAGGCCTGTAAAAGGGAATAAATAACAAATAGTTTCGTTATTGTACCGAAACATTCCGATCAATGAAAAAAATCTTGTTATATATTGCTTGTTCACTATTAATTCACTTCTCATTTGCGCAAGCCTATGATCCGGATAAAATAAACAAGAAAGCTGTTGCTCTTTACAACCAGGCCATGGAAAGAGCCCAGGATGGTAATCTTATTTCCGCGACCGGGCTTTTATTGCAATGCATAGAAATAGACAATAAATATATCGATGCCTACTTATCGCTGGCGGGTGTATATGGCCAATTAAAAAACTACAGGACAAGTACTGAATATTATGAAAAAGCCTTTGTCCAGGATACTAATTACACGATAGAATACAAACTTCCCTATTCGATCAACCTGGCCGGACTAGGTGAATTTGAGAAAGCATTAAATGCTATTGACGAATTGCTCGACAAAAAACCTCCTAAAAACTCTACCTCGCTAAAAGCGGCCGAGTATCGTAAACGCTGTTATGAATTCGCCGTTGACTATGCTAAGAAAAATGAGAACAAAACCTATGTTTTTGCTCCGCAAAATATGGGCGCCGCTATTAATTCAAAAGAATCAGAATATTTTCCCTCACTGACGATTGACAGCCGGGAACTTGTTTTCACCCGCAGGCTCAATGGAGCCAATGAAGATTTTTTTGCCAGTAAGAAAGATAGTAGCCAATGGGTAAAAGCCAATCCCATAGCAGGTGATGTGAACACCACTGAAAATGAAGGCGCCCAAAATATATCGCAGGACGGGCAATGGCTGGTTTTTACCGGTTGTAACCGACCAGCTGGATTTGGCAGTTGTGATATTTATATCTCCTACCTTGATAAAAATGGCTGGACGGAAGCGGCTAACTTAGGGGGTTGGGTAAATACTGACCAATGGGAATCACAACCTTGTTTATCTGCCGATAAAAGAGACCTGTACTTTGCCAGCCGCAGACCCGGCGGCTTTGGAGGTATTGATATTTATGTGTCGCACCTGCAGGCAAATGGTAAATGGGGAGAACCGGAAAATCTGGGTGCCGGCATTAACACAAGCGGAGATGAACAATGCCCTTTCATTCATGCGGATAATCAAACCTTATACTTTACTTCAAACTACTGGCCGGGCTATGGCGACGATGATCTTTTTTTTGTAAAAAAAGGACCCGGTGGAGATTGGAGCAAACCCATCAACCTTGGCTATCCCATTAATACCATCAATCGCGAAGGCACCCTGTTTGTAGATGCTTCCGGTGAAACCGCTTACTACGCAAGCGACCGGAGTGATAGTAAGGGCGGCCTGGATATTTATAGTTTCGAATTACGGGAGGATATACGCCCCTATAAAACGCTTTGGGTAAAAGGACAGGTATTTGATAAGAAGACAACTAAAGGATTGCCTTCTGCCGTTGAACTGATCGATCTCGCCAGCAAGCAAACCATTTCAAAAGTGCAAACAGATGAACAGGGCAATTACCTGATCACATTACCTATTGGGAAAGATTATGTTTTCAATGTAAACCGTAAAGGTTATTTATTTTATTCCGATAATTTTTTCCTGGTTCAACATTCATCTGATTCGGTTTATCAAAAAGATATCCCATTACAACCACTGGAGGTAAACGCGTCGGTTGTCCTGAACAACATTTTCTTTGATGTAAACAAATTTGAACTTAAGCCCGAATCACAAATTGAACTTGATAAAATAGTTCAACTGTTTAATGACAATCCAACACTAAAAATTCAGATATCCGGGCATACGGACAATGCCGGTAAGCCGGCTGACAACGTAACGCTGTCTCTCAACAGGGCCAAAACGGTAGTAAGTTATTTGATCAACAAAAGAGTGGCTCCGCAACGGCTTTCTTATAAAGGATTTGGACAAACTCAACCGGTTGCTGATAACAAGTCGGAACAAGGCAGGGCAAAAAACCGAAGGACGGAAATGAAAGTGATGGGGCAATAATTTATTAACGCTTTTACATGGTAGCCTGTAAAAAATTATATTTGATTTTTCCTTATTACCATGCATTCCGAACTGCTTTACCAGCTATCACTTACGCTTATTCCCAATATTGGACCTGTACAGGCTAAGATCCTGTTACAGCACTATGACGCACCCGATATTTTCAAAGCAAAAAAAAGAGAGCTTGAAAAGATAGAAGGAATCGGAAATATCAAAGCAGAATCCATCAAATCATTTGCTGATTTTTCAAAAGCCGAAGAAGAGATCGCTTTCATTGAAAAGTATAAGATCAAGCCACTTTTTATTACGGCTAAAGATTACCCCAAACGATTGCTGAACTGCTACGACTCTCCTATTCTCCTATATTATAAAGGCGAAGCCGATCTTAATCACGATAAGGTTGTCGCCATTATCGGTACCCGCAATCATACGGATTATGGGAAACAAATCACCGAGAAATTGGTGGAAGAACTGACCGAACAAAATGTAGTGGTGGTAAGCGGCCTGGCTTATGGTATTGATGCGATAGCCCACAGGGCGGCTGTAAAGAATAGCCTCCGCACCATTGGCGTGCTGGCGCATGGATTGGACCAGGTTTACCCACCCCAGCATACAGGCCTTGCCAAAGAAATGCTGAAAACAGGTGGCGGCTTGCTAACCGAATTCAGGAGTAAAAGCAAACCGGATAAACACAATTTTCCAACCCGCAACCGGGTAGTGGCCGGAATGAGCGATGCTACGATTGTGATTGAAACCGGAATCAAGGGCGGTAGCATGATCACCGCGGAAC
Organism: Chitinophagaceae bacterium; assembly: GCA_031412015.1. Taxonomy (GTDB): domain Bacteria; phylum Bacteroidota; class Bacteroidia; order Chitinophagales; family Chitinophagaceae; genus Terrimonas_B. The sequence continues at coordinate 8,744 of JANOCH010000667.1, read as the reverse complement.
TGGCTAATAATTACAATAAAGATGTTTTTGCCTTTCCGGGAAAGGTGACCGACACAAAAAGTGCAGGATGTAATTACCTTATTAAAAATAACAAAGCCATCTTACTGACAGACGCCGGGGAATTGGTGGAATTGATGAACTGGGAAGAGGCCCTTCGACTTCGCTCAGGGTTAAAAAAACAAAAAGAACTGTTTATCGAGCTGACAAACGAGGAAAAAATCATTGTGACCATCCTAAACGAGAAAAAATCCGTGCACATCGATGAAATCAACCTCAAAAGCGGGCTCAGCAGCAGTTCTGTAGCCGCTGCCATCTTAAGCCTTGAACTCCAAAATGTAGTATTATCTTTACCCGGTAAACTTTACCAGATCGCCTGAAAAATTTTCCGGCAGGCAACGTAACAAATCATTTAATTGTCAATATACTGGCCCGATTTTTACTATTTTACGCATCGTTTAATTATGTCATTAAAGCCCGGAATTTCAATCCTTGTCCTTATTCTTTTCCTTCATGGAAACTCTGTATTGGGCCAGGCCTGTACTACATTGGGTCAAACGCCTACCACTGCATTTCCCGTTTGCGGCACCACTACCTTTGAACAGGATAACGTACCAATTTGTAGCTCTAACGACTTGTTCGTTCCAGGCTGTGCCGATGGTGCCGGCTATGCCAATAAAAATCCCTTTTGGTACAAATTCACCTGCTATGTTTCCGGTACCCTGGCTTTTGTTATTACTCCAAAGGATCTGGCTGATGATTATGATTGGCAGCTTTATGATGTTACCGGGCTTGATCCTAACCAGGTTTTCACCAACCACAATATTATTGTAAGCGGTAACTGGGCTGGAAATCCCGGAACAACCGGTACTTCGGCATCTGGAAGCGACGGCATTCAATGCGCATCATCCTACACAGGTAATGAGCCCCGGTTTGCAAAATTGCCAAATCTTATTGCAGGGCATGAATATATCTTGCTGGTTAGCCATTTTACAGATTCGCAAAGCGGGTACTCTCTTTCGTTTGATGGAGGCGGCACTGCTGTAATTACCGATCCTAAAGAACCACATCTTGAAAAAGCAACTCCTGACTGCGATGGTACAAAGATTACGCTTAAGCTTAATAAAAAAATGAAGTGCAGCAGCTTAACCGGTGCAGGAACCGAGTTTGGTATTCTACCCGCCGTCACAACCGTGGTCTCTGCTGTAGCAACTAATTGCAACTCCTCATTTGATTTTGATGAAATAATCATCACACTGGCCAATCCATTACCAGCGGGAAATTATCAGCTAGTTGTCAAACTTGGCTCGGATAATAATACCGTTTTTGACAATTGCGAACGTGAAATACCTTCCGGGGAACAAACACCGTTTACCTATGTCAAACCACAACCTGTTCCCATTGATAGTGTAGCCAGTCCGGGTTGTGCACCTGCCGAAATAAAATTGCATTTCAGCAAGAAAATCAATTGTAGTACAATAGCTGCCAACGGAACTAATTTTTTAGTAACCGGCCCCATGCCTATCACTGTTATATCCGCCGCAGGTGATTGTACTGACGGACTAAGCGATATAATTACCGTAAAATTCAATGGTCCCATTTATACGAAAGGCGTATACACAGTAACTCCGAAATTAAGCGTGAATGGCGGTGCTGTTATTGATGAATGTGGGCTGATAATACAACCACAGCCCGTAACATTCAACACGGCAGATACGGTATCGGCAGGTTTCATTTACAATAATGATCTGGGCTGTCGATTTGATACCCTGACCTTTTCACATAATGGCGCCCATGACGTCAACAAATGGGAATGGATTTTTAATAGTAACCAAACTTTTACTACACCGTCACATACTATTATCTTTCCGGCAAGTAGTACTAATACTGCACAACTAATAGTTACAAACGGCGTTTGCTCGGATTCATCCAATCGAACTATTATCCTGGATAATGAAGTAAAAGTTGATTTTGACATGCCGGATGTTCTTTGTCCTGAGGACAAGCTTAATTTGATTAATACAAGTACTGGTTTGATAGATAGCTGGAGATGGACATATGTTATTGGTACCAGCCAATTGCAAACACCTCAACCCATACAGTTTCCAACTAACAATATCGAATCACTTTATACTATTAAACTCGTTGCCACTAATAGTACTATCGGATGTAGCGACAGTCTTAATAAACAGCTGAAGGTATTGGACAATTGCTTTATCGCTGTGCCATCTGCCTTCACGCCTAATGGTGATGGTTTAAACGATTTTCTTCATCCCAACAATGCATTGAAAGCGACCAATCTTGAGTTCAAAGTGTTCAATCGCTGGGGACAACTGGTTTTTGAATCGAAAAACTGGCAGCAAAAATGGAATGGCAAAATTGGCGGTATCCCGCAAACCGCTGGTGTTTATGTTTGGTTTCTGCGATATATTCATAGTGATACAGGAAAAAAAGTTTTTCAAAAAGGAACCACTACACTGATCAGGTAAAAAACAGTCGGCCCTTTCCGGCCTCATCCCGACCTTCTCCGAAGGAGAAGGCCATCAACACACAGCCCTCGCTTTTCGAAGAAGCTGATTGAGATGAAGGGTTCGAAAATATTGAGCAGATAGCCCTACCGAATGGCGCCGGATGGCGAAACCATCAACACACAGCCCATGCTTATTGGAAATACTATTTGCTTATTGGCGGTTATAAAAGTGAATGCTGAATGGACAATTGTGATGTTTCGTGTCGAGACGGGGTTTTATATTCACTATTCACTACTCACCATTCACCATAAAAATTTGGCGCATATTTAGCCCCTGCCCTATCTTTGCACATGGCAACAAGAAATTCTCCCGCTTCTAAAAGCAAACCGATAGCTATCAGTTCCACAAAATTTTTCGGTGAAGGCTTAACGTTCGATGATGTATTATTGATTCCCGGTTATAGCCAGGTGTTACCCCGCGATGTAGACATAAAGACGCGTCTGACAAAAGATATTACGTTAAATGTTCCCCTTCTGTCGGCAGCAATGGACACAGTAACGGAAGCTTCATTGGCGATGGCGCTGGCCCGTGAAGGTGGCCTTGGTATTTTACACAAGAACATGACCATTGAACAACAGGCCGGCCAGGTGAGAAAAGTAAAACGGAGCGAAAGCGGTTTGATACTGGACCCTATCACCTTACTGCAAAATGCTACTATTGGTGATGCCTTACGGCTAATGCGGGAAAATAGAATTGGCGGTATTCCAATCATTGATAAAAATGGAAAGCTTACCGGTATCTTAACGAACCGGGATCTTCGTTTTGAAACGGATACAAAAATGAAGATCAGTGAAGTGATGACCACTGAAAACCTGATCACGGCACCCGAAGGAACAGATCTTAAAAAAGCGGAAAAGATCTTACGTCAATATAAAATTGAAAAACTTCCTGTTGTTGACAAACAGGGAAAACTGATCGGGCTTATCACTTACCGTGATATTCTGCAACTCTATAGTTTTCCCAATGCGCTGAAAGATCAATTCGGCCGTTTGTTAGTAGGCGCCGGTGTTGGCATCACCAAAGATTTTATGGATCGTGTAGCCGCTTTGCAACAGGTAGGCGCTGATGTAATAGCATTAGATAGTGCGCATGGTCATAGCAAAGGAGTAATTGATGCATTGAAACAAGTTAAAAAGAATTTTAAATCGATCAATGTAATAGCGGGTAATGTAGGTACTGCTGCCGGAGCTAAAGCGCTTGCAGATGCAGGAGCTGATGCGATAAAAGTAGGTATTGGCCCGGGATCTATTTGCACTACAAGAATTGTGGCCGGATCAGGTGTACCACAACTGACCGCCATCATGGAAGCTCATTCGATATTAAAACAAAGAAATATTCCATTGATCGCTGACGGCGGCATCCGCTATACAGGTGATATGGTAAAGGCGCTGGCTGCCGGAGCTGATTGCGTCATGATGGGTAGCATTTTCGCCGGCACTGAAGAAAGCCCCGGGGAAACAATCATTTACGAAGGAAGAAAATTCAAAGAATATCGTGGCATGGGATCATTGGGAGCAATGGCTACTGGCAGTAGCGATCGTTACTTCCAGGATCCTGAAGATGATGTAAAGAAATTTGTTCCCGAAGGAATTGAAGGACGTGTGGCCTACAAAGGCACACTAAAAGAAGTGGTCTATCAATATGTCGGTGGCTTAAGGGCTGGCATGGGTTATTGCGGTGCTAAAAATATCGCGGATCTGAAGAATGCCAGCTTTGTAAAGATCACCAATGCGGGAATGCGGGAAAGCCATGCTCATGATATTGAGATAACGAAAGAAGCGCCGAATTATAGCCGGGTATAGCCGGCTTATTAAAATTAATAAGTTTGATTGTTTGCAACTCTCGAAAACTGAAATGTTCTATTGGCTGTTATTCGTTGATGAGATTGTATTCAATAGCAATTGGCCCACACTAACTTTTAACGCAACCCATAATAATGCAAAGAATAGCTGTTGACATGGATGGTGTATTATCCGACACCGTAGAGCAATTTACCACCTGGGACGAAAAAGAAACAGGAAAAAGAAAAACATTAGACGAGATCATTGGTAAACCGGAATTCCAGGCCTTCCCCAATTCAAGGAAATATGTCTTCACCCCCGATTTTTTTCGATCCGCGCCGGTAGTAAAAGATAGCCAGGAAGTTTTATACCGACTGCATGAAAAATATGAAGTGTTCATTGTGTCTGCTGCGACGGAGTTCCCTCAAAGTCTATCTGAAAAGCAGGCCTGGCTTAATGAATTTTTTCCCTTCATCACCTGGCAACGAATGGTCTTCTGCGGATCAAAAGAAATAGTGCAGGCGGATATCATGATCGATGATCATTTTAAAAATCTCGATTTCTTTACAGGGAAAACAAGTTTGCTATTTACACAACCTCATAATGCCCATGCTGACAATGGCCGTCATAAACGGGTTAACGACTGGCAGGAAATAGCAAAACTTTTGTTATAAACATTATCATTCGATTTGTTATCTACTCTTTTGTTTGAAAGTTGTAGCCACAGGTGGAAAATGACCCTTCAAAAGGACATTTGCACTACCGCTAACAAAAATTACTTTTACACAAATAATATTTCGTGAAGCGTTTCACTATTCTCTTTATCGCTCTTTTGGGTAGTTTGCTGTTATGGATCGCCTGGCCTGTTTCTCCGCTTACTTTTCTTGTTTTTGTTGCCTGGGTTCCTTTGCTATGGATAGAAGACCGGGTGTCGGATTGGAAAAAATTTTTCGGGCTTACTTACCTGCACATGCTTGCCTGGAATATAGCTGTGACCTGGTGGGTATGGAACGCCAGCCCTTCCGGCGCCATGAGTGCTTTTATCGCGAATAGCCTGATCATGTGTGTACCCTGGTTGCTCTTCTATTTCACTAAAAAGAATTTTGGACGTTGGATCGGTTACGCATCATTGATCATTTACTGGCTTTCGTTTGAATACATCCATCATAACTGGGAACTAAGCTGGCCCTGGCTCACGCTGGGCAATGCCTTTGCTACACACCCGGAATGGGTGCAGTGGTATGAGTATAGCGGTACAACCGGCGGAAGTTTATGGATATTGCTCACGAATATTATTGCTTATGCATTGCTCTCTGATTACCGTGCAAACGGACGATCAAAAAGTTATTACATTACATTGACTACATGGGTAGCTCTTTTAATAATTCCCATTATAATTTCAAGACTTATCACGGGTAGTGAAAAGAAAATCGTAGAAGCATCCCTGTCAACCGCCACTAAAAATGTAATAGTCGTTCAACCCAATATTGATCCTTACACAGAAAAATTTACCGGCTCCGTTGAATCGCAGATTCAAAATCTTATCGCATTATCGGAGAAACAAATTGACAGCCATACCGCTCTTGTTATCTGGCCCGAAACAGCTATCCCTGTTTCAGCCAATGAAGGAGATTTTAAAAACAATTTTTTCTATTCACCTGTCTGGTCTTTTCTTAACCGCCATCCGGAACTCAGCCTTCTTACCGGTATTAATAGTTATAAAGTGTATGGCACTGATAAAAGAAAAGCAAGCAAAACCGCCAGGCACGATATTCAAAGCGGGATCTATTACGATGAATTTAATACAGCCGCTTTTTTTGATAGTGATACTTCGATACAACTGTATCATAAAGCCAAACTGGTTCCCGGTGTTGAAACATTGCCTTCCTTTTTAAGTTTTATGGGTAAATGGTTTGAAGATCTGGGTGGCATCAGCGGTACATTAGGACGAGATTCCGAAAGAAAGGTTTTTACCGGCCCCGATGATCATTTTAAAGCAGCTCCGGTAATTTGTTATGAAAGCATCTACAGTGATTATATCACCGAGTATATCCGGAAAGGAGCGAATATACTGACCATCATTACCAATGATGGGTGGTGGGGTAATACGCCGGGTTATAAACAACATATGAATTATGCAAGACTCCGTGCTATTGAAACACGAAAATGGATAGCCCGAAGCGCCAATACCGGCATTAGTTGTTTTATAGACCCTTTAGGTAATACCATCGACCCTCAACCATGGGATACTCCTGCCGCTATAAAATTGGATATACCAGTGGATAGCCGGCAAACTTTTTTTGTAAAACATGGGGATATGCTTTCAAGGGCTACGGTCGTTATAAGCATTCTTCTTATTGTTATTAATATTGGATATTGGATAAAAAGAAAATGGAAGTTGTAATTCTTGCCCGCTTGCTAATTTTTAATTTTCAACAATTGATTGCTCATAATTTTTCATTTGGACTTCTATGATTAAACGAATTGAAATAAACGGAAATAAAATAGTTTATAGTGTATTTGGGAATGGCAAACCTGTGATATTGGTTCATAAGCCTCCCCAAACCCCTCCGAAGGAGGGGCTTCGCAACGCATAAAGCCAGCTTTCAGAAGATGCAGACAGAATAGAAAACTTCCAACTTTCGACGCTTCGCAAATCGGCCTTTTAATACTCATTAAAAATGAATAAACAAATTGAAATAAACGGAAATAAAATAGTTTATAGTGTATTTGGCAATGGCAAACCTGTAATGCTGGTACATGGTTTTGGAGAAACAGGAGATGTATGGAAAAATCAAATTCGTTACCTCCACAACGATTTTCAGTTAATCATCCCTGATCTTCCCGGCAGTGGAGAATCGGAGCTGGTAGATGACATGAGCATGGAGGGCATGGCCGAAGTATTACGGGATATTCTTGATTTGGAGTATGGCGATGCTTCCCGCCCTAAGGGATCTGGCGTGCCGCCAACCATGATTGGCCATAGTATGGGTGGATATATCACCTTAGCTTTTGCCAGTCGATACCCCGATTATTTATCGGCTTTTGGTCTTTTTCATTCTTCAGCTTTTGCCGACAGTGAAGAAAAAAAGGAAACCCGTAAAAAAGGTATTGAGTTCATCCGGGCCCACGGAGCTTTTGAATTTCTAAAAAATTCTACCCCTAACCTGTTTGCCCCTCTCTCTAAAGATGAAAAGCCGGAATTAATCGACGGATTTATACGCAGTTTGAGCAACTTTTCCGGCCAGTCACTCGTTTCATATTACGAAGCCATGATGCAAAGGCCGGACAGAACAGAGTTGTTGAAAACCACACAGTTACCTGTTTTGTTTGTAATGGGAGAATATGACAACGCAGTCCCCTTACAAGATGGCCTCAAACAAGCACACATGCCTGAAAAATCGTATATTCATATTCTGCATCAGTCCGGCCATATGGGGATGTTTGAAGAACCTGAAAACAGCAACCATATACTCAAACAATTTTTAAGTGAAATCTGAACCACTTTGATCCGCTCAATGAAACGTTTTCTCCTCATATTAGCCACTATATTTCTTTCAAAAACAATGCTGGCGGAACATATTACCGGCGGTGAGATGTTTTACACTTTTACCGGTATGTCATCAACAGGAGAATATCAATACAGGGTAACGTTAAAGCTATTCAGGAACTGTGGCAACGTAGGTGCACAATTGGACCCTGCCGCAGCTATAGCCATTTTTAACAAACTTAACGGAGCCATGGTTTGGAACCGAAGTATCGTTCTTACAAGAAGTGAAGAACTTCGGTTGTCATCGCCGGGTCCCTGTATAACCAATGCCCCGTCGGTATGCTACCAGGTTGGCTATTATGAATTTGATATTTCACTACCCCCTACCACCGACGGCTACACGGTAACTTATCAACGCTGCTGCAGGATAAACGGTATCAGCAATCTTTCCAATTCAGGTAGTTTTGGAGCTACTTATACCGCCGATATTCCCGGCACTACATTATTACCAGATGCTCCCGAAAACAACAGCGCCAAATTTATAGGTACTGATACAGTAATTGTTTGTGGTGGCTACCCATTTACCTACAGTTTTGCAGCCGAAGACCCTGATTCGAATGATGAGTTGCGTTATTCTTTTTGCCAGGCCTTTATTGGTGGTGGTACGGGCGGAGGACAACCGGGCGGGCCCAATACACCTGCTCCTAACCCGCCAACGGCGCCTCCTTATTCAACGGTCAGTTATAGTTTTCCCTACAATGGTTTGGCTCCATTGGGTGTGGGTGTTACCATCGACCCGATTACTGGTTTGATATCCGGCCGATCACCCGCCGAAGGTATTTACGTGGTGACGGTTTGCGTAAGCGAGATAAGAAACGGGGTCGTCATCGCTGTTCAAAGAAAAGATGTTCAGATCAAGGCAGGAGGTTGTGATATTGCTAAAGC
>JANOCH010000666.1:0-2500 GCA_031412015.1 Chitinophagaceae bacterium | reverse complement strand
AAGATTTAAACGGTGTGAACCAGTGGAAGGATCTCCCAGTGCAATGGCGAAGGGTTGGGCAGCAGTCTGCTGCAATGAAAAACCAAGCGCAACAATAAAGAGCCCGATCAACATCCCGGCAAAACTATTACCATTAACCGCAAAGATCATCGCTGCGGCGCCCAGCGCGGAAAACAACAAACCATAAACAATACTTTTTTTATACCCCCACTTGCCCACCAGGTCTTTGCCACCGAAAGCTCCATAGGCAAACAAAATCAGGGCCCCGATATAATAAGCGGTGTAAAACGCAAAGTCGATTAGCTGACTTTGGAACTGGTCGAGGTGAAAATAGTGTTTACAAAAAGGAATAAATACGCTGTTCCCGGCAGCGATAAATCCCCAAAAAAAGAAGACGGTAACCAATGTACCAAGTGCGCCGTAGTTGGTAGGTATTTTTGTCTGTTGACTCATAGCAATCGGGGTTTTTAATTTTAAGGCTGAAAATAAACAGAAATCGGTTAGCGAAAAATTTTTAATTATAAAACGTTGTAATGAAAAAAACAGCTTAATTTCAAATAGATTATTTAATACAATATACTTTGAATGGAAATTGTTCATGTAGCCGCTGAATGTTATCCTGTAGCCAAAGCCGGTGGCCTGGGTGATGTAGTAGGTTCTTTACCTAAATACCAGGCAGAGCTCGGTCATGTGACCAAAGTAGTAATGCCGATGTACCGGACCAAATTTCTTTACACTAATAGTTGGGAGCTGGTACATGAAGGCGGTCAAAACATCGGGCCCCAATGGTTTCATTACAGTGTGATACGGGAAAAAACGAATAAGCTGGGCTTCGATCTTTATTTGATAGACATCAACGGTTTGCTCGACAGGGAAAAGATATATGGCTATGATGACGATACGGAACGTTTCATGGCTTTCCAGATCGCTGTTTGCGATTGGATAAGTAAATGGCAGCACAATCCTGATGTAGTACATTGCCATGATCATCATACCGGGCTCATACCTTTTATGATGAAGCATTGTTATGCTTTCAGGAACAAATTAGGAACCGTGCCCAGCGTATTCACGGTACATAACGGTCAATACCAGGGTTGGATCGGTTGGGACAAATATTATCTCATACCCGGATATGATAGTTGGAACTGGGGATTACTGGATTGGAACAACACCATTAATCCTATGGCCTCTGCCGTCAAATGCGCCGGTAAAGTAACTACCGTCAGCCATAGTTACCTTGATGAATTAAAACATTCCGCCAACGGACTTGAAAATCTTTTTGAGTATGAAAAAGGAAAAAGTTTTGGCGTACTGAATGGAATTGATACCGATGTTTGGGATCCTGAGACGGATAATTTCCTGGTAAAAAACTACGACAAAGAATTGGTCGATAAAGGAAAGAAAAAAAATAAAAAAGAGATCACCGATCAGTTTGGTCTTGACCCCGACAAACCTTTGATTGCTTTTATAGGAAGACTGGTAGGAGAGAAAGCCGCCGATCTTTTGCCGGAAGCTATCAGTCAATCCATCTATCATCACCATGGTAAAGCCAATTTTCTGGTGTTGGGTTCTGGTGAAGGTTATCTCGAAGAACAATTGGATCATATGAAGCACCAGTTCAAAGGTTATTATAATTCCTATATTGGATACAGCGAACCCTTAAGCCACCAGATATATGCGGCTTCAGATTTCTTATTAATGCCAAGCCGCGTAGAACCCTGCGGATTAAACCAGATGTATGCGCTACGTTATGGTACGGTGCCCATGGTGAGAAGCGTTGGCGGTTTAAAAGATACGGTCAAAGATTTTGGCGACTGGCAGGGATACGGTATACGCTTCGATCAGCCAACCGTTGGCGATATTACTTATTCGGTCGGCAGGGCTATTGATCTGTACACCAACAAACCGGATCTGTACCAATGGATGCGCAATCACATGATGACGATCGATCACTCATGGGATTCATCAGCCCAACAGTATATCGACATTTACCGTTCGCTGAAATAATCAAAAATTATTGATCAAATATTTTTTGTCTGCACTTTTAATATAATTTGTTGCTTAACTTTTCTGTATAAATTCCTTAAACAAGTTTGCCTTATGTCTATCTCAAAAGAAATACTCAGCGTAATATTAGGGGGCGGAGCCGGTTCAAGATTGTATCCATTGACAGCCAGTCGTTCCAAACCTGCTGTTCCCATCGCGGGCAAATACCGGTTGGTGGATATCCCTATCTCTAACTGTATGAACTCCGGTATCAATCGAATGTTTGTATTGACGCAGTTTAAACTCAAACAAAGAATTAGATCAAACGATTCAAAGAATATCATTTATGTTTATCATAGTTTCATGTTCATACTCACTTATAAAATTATAACTTATTGATAACGCACCTACTCGTTGATACAGCAGTGATCAATAATCTAATCTTAAGAATTAATGTGAACCATGATTGCCATTTTTAACCAATACTGTTCGATTAGTTTAAATCATGGTGACT
>JANOCH010000665.1:0-6204 GCA_031412015.1 Chitinophagaceae bacterium | reverse complement strand
GGAAACTCAGGGATTGAGCTTCCCGCATGTCTTCATTAACAGCACTGCCAATGGCTGCATACAAGGAAGCATAAAAGAAAAAGCCACCCAGGAAATAAAAAGTAAATCCAAATATGATCATCGGTACATTGATGCTGCCAAATACCTTTTGAATTCCACCTACAATGCCACTCATACCAGCCACATCATTTCCGGATGCCTGGGTGACGTTGTAAATAATAAAGATAAATGCGACCCAAAGAAAGAATTGAGTCAAAGCTACCAGCCCAATACCGATTATTTTACCCAGCATTAATTGAAAAGGTTTTACGGAGGAAACGATCACTTCTGCGATACGATTTGTTTTTTCCTCCATGACGCCCATCATTACCTGCGAGCCGTAAACCAATAAAATAAAATAGATCAGAAACCCCGCTACATAGCCGATGGTACTGGCAACCGTTGAATTGGCTTTTTCATCGTTTACATTTACTGACCTCACCGAAACGGTACTGGTATTCAGGATTGTTTTTTTGTTCTCATCAATTCCGAGTTTCTCATTCTTGATCTCGTTCCAGATATTATTGAGTTTAGAGGCTACTCTCCCCGAAGCTTCGCCGCCCATGGTTCGGCTGGTGTTTAATACCAGGTTCTTTATACCTGCTTCCCAATTAGGTTGTGGCGGTATTACTATATACCCGTCATAGTTCCAATCTGAAAAATTCTTTTTCAGGCTATCTGTATTGCTATTGACGAGGGTTAAAATCGAAGAACTGTCTTTCAGGTTTTCGCGTTCAATGCCTCCCTTGTCAAAATAGCCTGAAGAATCTACGATTGCTACACGAAGTTTCGGTTTTGATTTTTCGCCCAGGTAGCCCATGCCAAAGATCAATCCCAGGTAAAGGATGGGGAAAAGGATCGTACTGATGATGAATGTTTTCTTTCTTACCCTGGTCAGGTATTCTCTTTGTATGATGAGTAATATCTTGTTCATAGTTTGTAGTTGAAATTTGTGGTGAATACTTGTGTCTTGTCCCTTGTGTCTTTATGAAGTTACTTCCTGGAACTGGCGGGCGGTAGGAGTGCCCTCTACCAGCCGGATAAATATTTCATTTAAAGAAGGTAGGATCTCGTTAAAGGATTCAATAGCCAATCCTTTGTGAATGAAATACTGCAATACCTCGTTGTTGGAAAAGCCGGGGTCCAGTTTAATGATCACTTCCTTTTCGGCTTTTTGCTTTACCTCAAACAAATGAATAGCGAGGTGTTCAGCCTGTATCTTATCCGAAAATTTTACTTTGAACAGGTTTTCTTTGAATTCATGCTTGATGTTTTGAACCGTGCCGTCTAATATTTTTTTGCCTTTATTCACCAAAGCAATATGATCGCATATTTCTTCTACCTGTTCCATGCGATGGGTGCTGAAAATGATGGTTGCTCCTTTTTTGGCCAAATTGTAGATCTCGTCTTTGATCAGGTTGGTATTGACGGGGTCAAGACCGCTGAAGGGTTCATCCAAAATGATCAGTTTAGGTTCATGCAGTACCGTGGTTACAAATTGCAATTTCTGGCTCATACCTTTTGAAAGGTCCTCAACTTTCTTATTCCACCAGCTATACATGTCAAACTTCACAAACCATTCTTTGATCTTTGCCGTAGCCTCAGTTTTACTTAACCCTTTCAGTTGTGCGAGGTAAAGCGTTTGCTCGCCGATCTTCATTTTTTTATACAAGCCTCTTTCTTCAGGCATATAGCCTATATGCCCGATATCGTTGATAGGGTCAAACTTCTTTCCGTCAAAAATGATCTCCCCTTCGTCGGGATAAAAGATGCCGGTGATCATTCGTATCAGTGTTGTTTTTCCGGCGCCGTTCGGCCCTAATAGACCGAATATTTGTCCTTTTTCAATGGTAAGGCTAATATCATCCACGGCTTTTTGCGTAGCGAAATACTTTCTCAGGTGATTCAGTTCCAGTAATGGCATAATGGTAAAAATTATCCGCAAAAATAGACCTTACCCCATATTAGGAGTAAAAATTCGACAAGTGGCTGTTAGCCGGGAGCCAACTGCTAAAAACAGGACGTCAATTACGACGCAGTAAAGCCGCAATTTGAGAAACCACCCGTTCGCCATCCATCGCCGCACTAACGATACCCCCGGCGTAACCGGCCCCTTCGGCGCAAGGATAAAGATTTTTTATCTGCGGATGCTGCAAAGAGATAGTATCCCGTGGAATACGAACAGGCGAGGAGGTTCGGGACTCCGTAGCAACCACGACAGCTTCGTTGGTAAAGTAACCTTTCATTTTTTTTCCAAAAGCGACGAAAGCCTGTTGCAGGCTCTGATGAATAAATTCGGGTAATACCTCTTTCAAGCCGCTCGAATGGAGACCGGGTAAGTAGGAGCAGGCCGGTAAAGAGGCTGAGACTTTTGAATTTGTAAAATCCACCAGCCTTTGAGCCGGGGCGACAAACTTGCCTCCTCCGGCGACAAATGCTTTGCGCTCAACATACTGCTGAAAATACATCATCCCCAACGGCGTCGTTAATACAATTTTAGGTTGCTGACAAACAGCTTCAAAATCAGTATAGTTTTTAATGTCCCGCAGATCGTGTTGGTGCACGGTTACCACTATTCCACTGTTGGCATAGGGGTTATTGCGTTTGGAAGGGCTCCAACCGTTCACTACCAGTTCACCCGGTGACGTGGCCGCCGGGGCAATAATACCGCCGGGGCACATACAGAAAGAAAAAACTCCATTCCCGTCAACCTGTTGTACCAAACTATAGGAGGCCGGCGGTAAGAATTCACTTCGAATAGCACAGTGATATTGCGAGCTGTCTATTAATGCCTGCGGATGCTCAACTCTAACGCCTAATGCGAAGGGTTTTGCTTCGATCTGTATTTTCTTCGTATCGAGTAATTGAAAAATATCTCTCGCCGAATGACCGGTGGCCAGTATGACAGCATCTGATTCAAAAGCAATTCCATCGGCTGTTTTAACTCCTGTTATTTTGTCATTCCTGAGAACAAGGTCAACTACTTTCTTTTCAAAAAGAAAATCTCCGCCATAGCCAAGAATGCTTTTTCGCATGGCCGTAATGATCTGGGGAAGTTTATTGGTGCCAATATGGGGATGTGCTTCATATAGTATTGTTTCTTCGGCGCCAAAATGAACAAACATGTTTAATATTCGATTTATATCACCACGCTTTGAGCTACGTGTATATAATTTGCCATCACTATAGGTGCCAGCTCCGCCTTCTCCAAAGCAATAATTGCTTTCAGGATTTACTTCTCCTTCTTTGTTCAAAGCAGCAAGATCACGCCGGCGGGCACGTACATCCTTTCCCCGTTCAAGGATGATGGGCTTTATTCCCAGCTCAATGAGTTTTAAAGCGGCAAATAATCCGGCGGGCCCTGCGCCTATGATAATTACTTTTTTTTCAGCATGGCTGACCTCATTGAAGTTAAATGATAGTAGGTCCCGCTGTTTATACGGCTCTTTTATGAACGATTGTATGGTCAGGTTTATCCAGGCTTGCTTTCCCCGGGCATCAATAGATCTTTTAAGTATGGTATAGCCGGAAACATCAGCGGTGATTACTCCTTCTGATTTCGCAATGTATTGCTTTACTGATTGTTCATTAACCGCTTCCGATGGAAGCAGTTTAAGAGTGATACTTTTTTGCATATGGTCAGGTTTTTATCCTGAAACAAACCCGGTAGCTATCGGGGGTTGATTGCAAAAGTACGCATCAAACGGGCTATTATCACATTCTTATGGTACTGTTATTACGCAAGATTTTTCGCACAGTTCTCAAAATCATTTGAATAGAGGATTTGTACGCATTCGGTCCTGAAACCTGGTGATTAGGCCGTATTACGCAACAAGGAAAAAATAGTTCTGTAAATATTTTTTTTCTTGTAACAACAAATAAATAGTGATACCTTCAAATCGTTTGAACGTTATCACTGTTTAGTCCTGTCGCACTGTTTTTTAGTAATGTTTTTTTTGGAATTTTAAAAATGAAGGAAAGATATTTTCTATAATATACAGTTACAGGATTTTCTATTCACCCGTTGACTTTTTGGAAGCGAAAAAAATAATTGATGCATCGCTCTTATGACCTGATGTGATTTTTTTTATGCGAAACTTTTTTTGAATATTCAATATTTTTCTATCAAAAAATATTGAATTAGTATGTACTATCAGTTACTTAAAAAAGGAAGGAATAAAAATTTTTTTTTATCCAATAAATGGTGATATTCGCCATCCTGTGCAACTTTTTTTATTGACATGTGTGGAGAAGTTTCCTGGACATTTTTTTCAAACCACGATAAGTAAAAAAGATATATAAACTGCTTTCTGACAGATGGAGAAAAATGCTGAAAAAGTTTGGGCTAATTGTTTAAAGATCATCAAGGATATTGTTGAATGGCAGCATTACAAAACATGGTTTGAACCAATCCATCCTGTATCATTAAAGAACAACGTACTCGTCATCCAGGTACCCAGTCAATTCTTTTTCGAATACCTTGAAGAACATTACGTAAATTTATTGGCAAAGACTTTGAAGAGAGACTTGGGAAAAGAAGCCCACCTGGAATATCGCATCATGGTAGACAGTGGTAACAGCAAGAACAAGCCATTGACAATGGATGTTACCGGACAGGGTTATAAAACTTTTTCAAACAATGAAATGGATTTTCCTCTTGTCATAAATAACCCCGTTAAAAATCCCTTCGTTATTCCGGGTCTGAAAAAGATGCAGATAGATCCGCAGTTGAACCATATCTATACATTTGATGCGTTCATTGAAGGGGATTGTAACAGGGTAGCCCGCCGGGCCGGAAAGACAGTAGCAGAAAAGCCGGGGACCAACTCTTTCAATCCGCTGGTTATATATGGAGGTGTAGGTTTAGGAAAAACACATCTTGCCCAGGCGATCGGAAATGAGGTCAAGAAATTGCACCCTAATAAAGTTGTCTTATATGTGAGCTCTGAAAAGTTCATTAACCAGTTTATGGATCATGGTCGTAATAATGCGATCAATGATTTTATCCATTTTTACCAATTGATCGACGTCCTGATCATCGACGATGTTCAGTTTTTCAGTAAAGCTGAAAAATCACAGGATGCCTTCTTCGCCATATTTAATCACCTGCACCAGTCACATAAGCAACTTATACTTACCTCCGATAAATCACCAAAAGACCTCGATGGTGTCCAGGAAAGATTGCTCAGCCGGTTTCGTTGGGGACTAAGTGCGGATATGCAGATACCCGATTACGACACCCGTATCGAGATTTTGGAGAAAAAGATGAAAAATGACGGCCTTGAGATGCCGAAGGAGGTGGTAAAGTACATCGCATATAATATTAATAGCAATATCCGGGAACTGGAAGGGGCTTTGATATCGCTGTTGGCACAATCTTCGCTTAACAGGAGAGAGATTGACCTAGACTTAGCCAAAAAAGTGTTGCGTAATTTTATCAAATCATCGAGTAAGGAGATCACCATAGATACCATTCAACGAATGGTATGCGAGTATTTCGATGTGTCGTATGATAAGCTTTTGCAAAAGACCCGGAAAAGGGAGATTGTTCAGGCAAGGCAGATCACGATGTACCTCGCCAAGGCTTTTACTAAAAATTCATTGAAGACGATAGGCGAGCATTTTGGCGGTCGTGACCACACTACCGTAATTCATTCCTGCCAGACGGTAAAGGACCTGATGGATACCGATACGGTTTTCAGGGAAAATGTACTGGAACTACAACAAAAGGTTCAGCTGGCTGCTATGTAAAGCGATATAGTTTCAAATTATTTAAATCCCAAATTCCAGGTTCAGAACTGAAATTTGGGATTTGTCTTTTGTTTATTTGTTTTTGGGTTTTCTAGCCACTTATCTTTATTTTTGCCACCCCTTTAAAAAGGGCAGCCAGGTGAGGTGGATGAGTGGCTGAAATCAGTAGTTTGCTAAACTGCCGTACGGGTTAAACTGTACCGAGGGTTCGAATCCCTCCCTCACCGCAAAGGAATTTATTCGGGAAGTAGCGCAGGCCGGTAGCGCACCTGGTTTGGGACCAGGGGGTCGCAGGTTCGAATCCTGTCTTCCCGACCACTAAAAACCTCCAATACAGTACTATACTGCATTTGAGGTTTTTTATTTTACGAAGGGAGCAAAAAGGGGAGCAATTTTGTGCCTATTACAGCTAAT